>JAGHBZ010000428.1 GCA_021160705.1 Candidatus Sumerlaeota bacterium | reverse complement strand
TTATATTAGTCTCATATAGAAAACAAATAAAAAACGGAACTTTCCCAGGACCAGTGGTCTTTTACTTTTCTCTCTGTCAAAGAGAAATCGGTTCATCGCAATTTTTGTGGCAAGTTGAATCAAACTTGCTCTTTGATATATTTCAAGCTTCACGGATAGGTGATTCTAAGCCGTGAAGCGAGTTTCCCGGGAATAGTGAGCTGTAATGCACTGCATATTCCCTGGATGATTTGCGAGTCCTCATCTGATAGTTCCCAGGATTCACCATAGCGTAACTGATAGTAAATCCGGATAAATGGCATCAACTCTGCTAATTGAGGATTTTGCTGAGCAATGGAGGTTGCAAACTCCAGCGGGGTTTGTCCTTGAGCGGGTAAATAGCCTAATTTTTTCAAACGCTCTATCACCTGAATATATACCAGAGTGATAAGTTTTTTGTGGATTGGATGTGTGGTGGTCTGTCGCTTGAACAGGCGAGAGAAGAACGGCGTGCTGAGACGAGTTGTGAAGATTCCCTGCATAATAATCAGCACTATCCCCGCACCACATACAATCATCATTAGGAAAGCCACACTGCGGATTCGCGAAGATGGATGCGGTCTGCTGAAGCCGAGCACTGTATCAAACATCGCATTGGTAAAAGCCATAATGCGATACATTTTTCGCATAAGTATCCTGGTTATCTCTCTCTGGTCAAGCTTATCAAAGTCAATCACATAACGTTGCCAGTTAACCCTGAGCGAGTCGTATAGATGAGAGAGTTGGACAAAGAACCTCTCTTTTTCCGCGGAAATCGGGAGCGATTCTGGGGGTGTCGGGTCAAAGGTGAGCCAGCCATAACCATCTATCCAGGCTTCCACCCAGGTGTGTGCATTTGACTCACGCACAACGTAATATTCTCCATAAGGATTCCATTCATTGGAATAGTAGCCGACTACAATACGTGCAGGTATATCAAGTGCCCGCAATAGACAGCACATCGCTGAGCTGAACAACTCACAATGACCCCGGCGTGTGATGAAGAGAAACTCACCTACCGGGTTCACATCTTCTGTGCCCTCAAGTTTTAGAGTGTATTCGTAATTTTTTTGTAAAAACATCTGTATTTTTAATGCGCTCTCTACTGGGGAGGAAGTGTCTTGTGCAATCTTTTTCGCGAGATTTTTAATTGGTTCGAGGTAATTATCCTGTGGTAACTTCAAATAGATGCGACGTCTATGCTCCTGCCATCGGTTACTTGACACACGATAAACAGGTGGAATACTCCGGGATAGTATTTCGCTGGCACTGGGTCTGATAAATGACTCTGCCTCGTATAAAAGTGCATAGGGCAACTGTCGCACTAAGCGGACGTGTAACACCTCAGAGTTCTTTATCACAGGGACACGTGAAAAAGGAAAAGAGAACGAAAACGGCGTCTCCAGGGCGAATAAATAATTGTTAGACTTATTGGGTTCAAGCATAATTCGTTGTTTAATCCTTTGAGAGCGGGTATAGGGGATACTTAAATTCACTTCCTCAACGCGTCCCTGCATAGTGGAGGAGGCAAGTGCCATCCGACTAAGATGCCAGCTACGTCCATCAAAGGAGTCAAGCGCAGTTCCTCTGACGCGAATCTCCCCCGGGCTGGTTGCCCCGGGTGTGCCGTACTTAGTGGAGAGGGGTTTAATGCGTAACACCAACGTAGGGTCAAGATTTATTATGGTTTGAGAACCAAATACCACTTCGTCGCTGAACCCGCTCTGCAGTTCAGTTCTCACTGGCAAAAATCCTTTCAGAAATTGTTGCTCTGCACGACGCGGAAGCACTATGAATAACTGTACCATCAAGAACACTATGATGAGCCAATAAAAGAACACCGAACTTAAGAGCGGTCGCAAGAATTGACGCAACTTTTTGGGACCTGCCTCTGCTGTAGGTATGAATTCAATCATTGATTGGTGAAACCTGGCGATTATTTGTTTGAGTGCTGAGAGGTAGTCTCGCTGACAGTTCAAGAGAATTAAGGAGATGAGCAGAAGGACAAGATAACTACCATAGATAAAAGCAAAGGTTATGGAAGACGTCAATACCGAAGTAAATAGAATCTGAAAAAAGGTGACAACGATTAATTGTGCATAATCACGTGTAGTATAAAGGTTATAGAGCTTGTTTATGACAAGATAATTTAATAACAGCAGGATTGCCAGCACCGGGTCTCTGCTTAATTGCAAGAGTGAAACTATTAGAACAAGAATGGTCAACAAATGCCATACCCATCTGCTCAATCTCCCGGCTGAGGGTTCCTTAAACCAGCTTACCAGAATCAGAAAATATAACGCTATCGTAAACAACAATGGGAAGACCTGGATTAATGTAGTGGCACTCAGTCCCCATAACGCCAGAAGATAAATAATAATCTTCAGGCTTTTTCCAAGATTAGTAGTGGAAATTTCTTTTTGTTCTTTCTGACTTATCTTCATAAATTCAGATGCTATCCATAAAAAAACTTCACGCTGTATAATTTAATTCCCCATTGCACATAAAATAGTATATCTTCATTAGAGTGAGATACTCAACATGGAAAATTCAGACATCTGCCATCGTTGTCCCTTATTATATGCTTTTTTTCTTCCGAAGCAATTGCAAAGAAATGGTCTGAAATTCACGAGCAATGAGGAATCGCTTATATGCGAGTGTGTTATGTCGGCTTTCTTCTGCTCTACGTGTGCCTATGTGACGCTTTAATTAACTGCCTGTGGAGAAAAATCATTTTGGGGAGAGGAAGACTGCTGACTGGAGCAAAATTATGAATTATTATAGTGGAAACGGCGTAAGGTTCTCCTCTTCCTTCAGGGAATGAACATTTACGCCATAACGTTTAAGTTTTCGCCAGAGAGTTGATGTATTAATTCCCAGGATTTCAGCGGCGCGTCGCTGATTCCAGCCAGTCTGTTTAAGAATGTAGAAGACATAGCGACGTTCGAGTTCTTCAAGAGTGGGTTTATCATTTTCATCTATGAGGAGAGGTTGAAGGGTAGAGTTCTCATTCGGAGAAGATTTCTCTACTTTGTCATTTCTGAGACGTTTAAGTTTAGAGATTTCCTCCAGGTAAAGGCTTGTCTGAGTACCCATTACCACAGCACGTTCAATCGTATTTTCCAGTTCCCGGATATTGCCAGGCCAGTGGTAGTTCATCAGGTTTTCGATGTCTTCCTCACTAAGAAATTGTTTATATGTGACATCGCGTTTTGTGAATTTACGGAGAAAGAAATCCACAAGCAATGGGATGTCTTCTTTGCGTTCTCTGAGAGGGGGTATATGAATGGGAAGCACGTTGAGCCGATAATAGAGGTCTTCCCGAAATCTTCCCTGTTTAATAAGCTCCTGGAGGTCTCTATTAGTAGCAGCGATGATACGCACATCCACGTGAATAGTTTCGTTTCCGCCGATACGGGTAAACTCTCTCTCCTGAAGTACTCTCAGGAGTTTTGCCTGTAAGTAATGGGGGAGTTCAGCGACCTCGTCAAGAAAGATAGTGCCTTCATTAGCGAGTTCAAACCGACCGAGTTTTTTGGATATAGCATCAGTAAAAGCACCACGCTCATGCCCGAATAGCTCGCTCTCGAGCAAATTCTCCGGTATAGTGGCACAATCCACCACTACAAAAGGCTTATTCCGTCGAGGTGAATTGTAATAAATCATTCGTGCGAGCAATTCCTTGCCAGTGCCGTTCTCGCCCGTAATGAGCACAGTTGCGTTGCTTGCAGCAGCAAGCCGTGCATAGCGCATAACGCGTTGCATTTCTTTACTTTTGCCGACAATCATAATCTTGTGAGGCATTTCTTCGCGCTCTGTCCGATAGCCGGGCGAAAGCGAAAAAATCGGCGAAGCGACCTCCGTGGCACTCAATACCTTAACATCAAGTTTGCCTCGTTTATCCAGAGGCACAAGACCTTCTTTCTCATAAATCATATTAAGATTATGGATAGCTGAAGGATTGCCCGGGTCGCGTTGCAATACCTGGTTAAGTTCCCGGACTGCTTCATCGACCTGTCCATTTTCGTAATACGCCAGTGCAAGATTGTTATGAGCTTCAATCAACTCCTCATCCAGAGGCGAAAGCATAATTAACTGGTTATATTTTTCAATTGCGAGACTATATCTTTTCTGCAGAAGATAAAGGTCAGCCAGAGAGTGCAGAGCAGAGATATGACGCGGATTATACTCCATTGCCTTAAGGAGATGTTTCTCGCTTTCTGCCAGCTCTCCTTCTTCTTTAAAAATCAATCCAAGACTGAGATGGCAATCCGCAAGAAAGAAATTAACGTCGCTGAAGATGAGACCGAGATAATACCGACCCGGTTTAAACTCCACTTTATCATTGACAATGCTCAGTAAGTTCTTTTTAGCCTCCTCCAGGCGATGTTCGCTCAAAAAGATGAGTGCCTGGTTGTATTTAGCGTCAATAAAATCACCGCCGAGCATTTGAGCCCGCTCATACATCTCCAGTGCGTCGCTAAGGTTACCATTATGCAGGTAGGCATGACCACAGTCTTTAATTATTTCCGGGTTGCTCGGCTGGGTCAGGCAGGCGATTTTGAGTTTAGTGAGTGCTTCTTTATACTCACCCTCGCAGAATAGACGAATCCCGTCAATGAGAGCCTGAGGCACATTCACCATACTAATGCCACACTCCGGGCAGAAGTTTCTGCCAATTGCAATCTCAGTATTACAGCGGGGACATCTCATTGTCCTCTCCTTCTCCCCACGTGTCTGGTTCAGGGGTAGCAAACGTAGGTCTCAGACGCAATGCTTTTAAATACTCAATCCTTTCCTTCGCAATATAAGCAAACCTGGGATATTTCTCTTCAAGAGCCTCGTAGATAGAGATTGCCTCAGCCAATTCCCCGCGTTGCTCCAGATGATACCCCTTGCGGAACTCCCGCTCAAATTTCACCAGCTCATTGCGTTCTTTTTCGTTTAAGGATTTCAGTAAATATCCCAGTCCCCCAATGGCTGATGCCGCCAGAAATGAAATAAAATATGGTGGGAAGTGTAATGAGAGCAATAAAAAGCCAATTGTGGCTAAGCCATATTCTTCTTTACGCATACTTTATTCACCAAAAAGGATATAACTTTGAATCTTATGATATAATTTACTTTATCAAAAAACACTGTATTAATGCAACCGAAAAATTTAATATATTTCTTCTTTCATTGGAGGATATTTAATAATTTAAGTAATTTGTACAGGATAAACGGGTCTGAACACTTTTTATTATTTTTTTTATAATTTATTAAAAAAAGCTTGGCAAAAAAGATAAATATCAGGTAAGCGAATAAAGTATTTTTTTTATATAAAGAGCATATTGTACGTGAAGAAAAAATGAAATTAGTGATTGCCATAATAAAACCCTTTAAATTAAGTGACGTGAAAGATGCGCTGGCAGAAATAGGTGTTCTCAGGATGACTGTGAGTGAAGTCAAAGGGTTCGGTCGGCAAAAAGGGCATACAGAAATCTATCGTGGAAGTGAATATCGGATTGACTTTTTGCCGAAGGTACGAATAGAAATCGCTATAGAAGATGAACGTGTAGATGAGCTGGTTGAGACCATTGAGCGAGCGGCAAATACAGGCACTATAGGAGATGGTAAGATTTTTGTGCTCTCGCTGGAGGAGGCGGTCAGGATTCGTACAGGTGAACGTGGTGAAGCTGCACTGTAGTTTTCCTGAATAGAATAGTCAGAATATTGGAGGTGAGGGTATGTTAAACAATAAAGTATCATTGGTCACTGGAGGTGCACAGGGTATTGGTAAAGCTATAGCCACTGTATTTGCCCGTAATCGTTGTAATGTTATCCTCTGTGATATAGATGAGGGAAAAGTGAAAAGTGTGGCTGAGGAGTTAGAAAACAATTTCAAAGTTAAATGTCTGGGGATGGTGGCGGACGTTTCCGATTTTACTCAATGTCAGAAAATGGTGGAAAAAGCCATTGAGACCTTTGAAAGGATAGATATTCTGGTCAATAATGCTGGCATCACACGTGACCAGCTGTTACTAAAAATGAGCGATGAAGAGTGGGATACGGTAATGGCAGTTAATCTTAAAGGTGCATTCAACTGTTGTCGTGCAGTGGTGCGTCATATGATACGACAACGCTCCGGGCGAATCATAAACATCAGCTCCGTGGTGGGCATATCCGGTAATCCGGGACAGGTAAATTACTCAGCCAGCAAAGCCGGGCTTATTGGGTTGAGCAAGACGCTGGCAAAGGAGCTCGCATCACGTGATATAACAGTAAACGCAGTGGCACCCGGATTTATCCAGACAAGAATGACGGATTCACTCTCTGATAGCGTCAAGAAGAATATCGTTGCCCAGATTCCGCTTCAGCGATTTGGGCAACCAGAGGACGTGGCTAATCTGGTATTGTTTCTGGCTTCTGATTTAGCCAGCTACATTACAGGTGAGGTAATAAAAGTGGATGGCGGGCTGATGATGTAAGTTCATCCCTCAAAGAATTGGCATTTTTTATTTGCATTAATATAAGGCTTGACGTTATACAACACATTAACTTAATTGTTGTATCATTGGAGAAATTATATCAGGAGGTGGCAAATTTATGTCTTCTATTGCCGAAAGAGTAAAGGAAATTATCGTCAACAAGCTTGGTGTCAGTGAAGAAGAGGTCAAAGAGGATGCTTCCTTTGTGGAAGACCTTGGTGCTGATTCACTTGACATCGTTGAGCTAATTATGGATATGGAGGAGGAGTTTAACATCGAAATCCCGGATGAAGATGCTGAGCAAATCCGAACTGTTGGCGAAGCCATAAACTATATTACCGAGAAAACTGAGTCCGAGGAAGCCTCCTCGTAATGCGGGGAAAGCAAGGTAATGGCGTCGCATTCTCAGTAATGCGGCGCTTAGTTTTATGTTATTTAACTTATTATATTATCTCCTCTAAAGTTCCTCTATTTAAATATTATTTGTTTTAAATATTAT
>JAGHBZ010000295.1 GCA_021160705.1 Candidatus Sumerlaeota bacterium | reverse complement strand
GATTCATAGAGGGGGGAGATTGTTATGCTTCAGGAGTCAGAATCTTCTCTGACTCCTGAAGCATAACAATCTCCCCCCTCTATGAATCTGAGGAAGTAGGGATATACTTAAGGCTTTCATCAGCCCTTTATTTGTAGAGTTTGCAAATTTCTGTTTTAAATGAGGCAGAGAATAATCCCCGCAATCTTATGCTATATCTATATCTTTATTGAGATAGACATCCTGGACCGCATTGAGGAGTTTGATGCCTTCTTTGAAAGGTTTCTGGAACGCCTTGCGACCTGTAATCAAACCCATACCACCAGCACGTTTATTAATCACAGCGGTTTTCACTGCCTGAGCCAGGTCGTCTTTGCCTGAGGGACCGCCGGAATTAATCAGACCAACCCTGCCCATATAGCAGTTTACCACCTGATACCTGGTCATATCTATCGGATGGTCGCTGGTGAGTTTAGTATAGACAAGCTCGTGAGTTCTACCGAAGTTCAGAGCAATATACCCACGGTTACATTCAGGCATTTTTTGTTTCACCAGGTCTGCCTGGATGGTTACCCCAAGATGGTTAGCCTGTCCAGTTAGGTCAGCAGCAAGGTGATAATCTGCTTCTTCCTTTTTAAAAGCGGGGTTGCGCAAATAGCACCAAAGCACGGTAAACATCCCCAGTTCGTGCGCCATCTCAAACGCCTCGCTGATTTCCTGAATCTGGCGAGTGGACTCTTCGGAGCCAAAATAAATGGTCGCTCCAATACCTACCGCACCCATATCAAACGCCTGCTGCACTGAAGCAAAAAGTACCTGGTCGTATTTGTTAGGGTAGGTGAGGAGTTCATTATGGTTAATCTTCACGAAGAAGGGGATTTTGTGTGCATATTTTCTGGCAACGGCACCCAGCACACCCAGGGTTGATGTTACCGCATTACACCCACCTTCAATTGCCAGTCTGACAATATTTTCAGGGTCAAAGTACATCGGATTGGGCGCAAAACTCGCCCCGGCTGAGTGTTCTATGCCCTGGTCCACCGGTAGAATTGACAGATACCCGGTTCCAGCGAGCCGTCCGGTGTTGAATACAAGTTGCAGGTTTCTTAACACTGCGTTTTTTCTGTCGGTATCCTTCATCACCCGGTCGATAAAATCGGGTCCGGGCAGATGGAGGTCTTCTTTGGGCACAGTGGTACATTTGTGTTCAAGCAAAGATTTGGCTTCGTCGCCGAGAAGCCTTTCGATTTCACTTGTACTCAGTGACATAGTAATACCTCCTTGCTTTTAACTTATCTTATAATGTGCAAATTTCTTGATTTTATAAGCCCCAGAAACGGTGAAAAAACATCAAATATTTAGTAAAACTCAAATGGCTTATCCGTGTCAATGAGAAGCTTTTCTTTTTTCTTAAATTTTTCTCGGCTAAACCTATTCAATCTCTTAACCTTTCCCAACTGGACTCGCTATCTTACTCGGATAGTTTTCCTCTCTTTTCAAATCTGATTACAAACATAAGCAACGAAGGGATGAGAAATATAGTAAAAATAGTGGAAATAGCAAGTCCACCAAGCACCACACTACCCAGTCCACGATAAAGTTCTGAACCAGCCCCTGGCGCTACTACAAGAGGAAGCATACCAAATATGCTGGTTGATGCACTCATATAGATTGGACGCAATCGTATACGAACCGAGTCAAAGATTGCCTCCTTATAATCCATCCCTTTCTCTCGAATGTTATTAAGAGCCTGATAGACAATCAATATGGCATTATTGACCACTACGCCGATTAAAATAATAAACCCTAACATTGTCAGAACATCAAGGGGCTGAGGTGCAATAAACAGGTTTACCAATTTTAATCCGATGAATCCACCCACACCAGCCAGCGGTATTGTAAACATAATAATTAGCGGGTAGATAAAATTCCCAAAGAGAGCTGACATCAGGAGATACGTAATTACTGCTGCAAGCAAGAAATTAAACTGAAGTGCCTTTCTTGTCTCTACCAGTTTATCCGCAGTTCCGCTCAATCGTATATCAACGTTCTTGAGCATTCCCTGTGCTTCCAGAGCTGGGACTACTTTCTGCTTAATGATTTCCATTGCCTCCTGAATAGTGATTGAGAAAGGAGGCGTAACCTCAAGAGTAACGGTGCGATTTCGCTCAAGGTGACGAATCTGTGTTAGTCCTGTCGTCTTTACAAATTTAGCCAGCGAAGAGACCGGCACGATGGTCCCCATTGGCGTGGCTAATGGTTTATCATATAAATCTTCTGGGGAAGTAACCTCTGTGTCAGGACTTTTCAAAACAAGGTCAATCTTTTTCTCACCCTCCTGACTGAACTCGCCGATTTTTCGTCCATCCAGTAATACATCTATTGCAACTCCAAGACTTTGAGCAGTCATTCCCGCAGATTTCAGCCGGTCACGTAATGGCACTATTTTAACCTCGGGGTAAAGGAGCTCAAGCGAAGGCACCGGACGAACCTGTGAACCTGGAATCTCGCGTCCTATGATGCCAAACATAGTGCCACCTACCTGGACAAGCTGGTTAATATCTGCTCCACTTATATCTACATTAATAGTACGACCCCGCCCGAGCCGGGTCTGGAAAATCCCTGCCTGTTGACTGACACCAAATATTCCGGGAAGGTTGTTAATCACTCTCTGGCAAAGAGGTATAAGTTCTCCTGCTCGCTGTTCGTGGATGCTATTCAATCCGAAGAGCATAATGTCTGGACTCCCGACGTAAAACATATTCTTTATCCCGGGATACCCATTATGGTCCTTAAAAAAGTAGGGTTTTAATGACCTGAAAATGCTCTCACCAATTTCTTTCCGCTCCTCATAAGAAAGTCCTGGGGGCGGGATTAGGATATTTATCACGAAATTTCTATTGCCCTGCGGAAGATACTCCATCTTGGGGAACAATGCGTAAGCTATTACCACCGCAGATGACGTAAGGAGCAGAATAGTCGCCAGTCGCGTAACCCAGTTTCGCATTACGTTTCGCAGTAGAAACATCATCAAACTCATCAGTCCATTACCAATTTTTACCAGTATCCCTTTTTTGTGTTCTTTAATTTCTATGGCTCGAGTAACCCGCATAGTATATAATTGTTTTGAGAACATTGGAATGACAGAAATTGATACGAACAGACTTAAT
>JAGHBZ010000409.1 GCA_021160705.1 Candidatus Sumerlaeota bacterium | reverse complement strand
GGAAAGTGACGCTCCACAAACCCGCTTCAATCCTTACTCAGGAGGACTCTACCCATCCAACTGCAAAATCTGGGTTTATTTTATCAAACCTCCGCATTCTCCAACTGATAAACACAGGAAAATAGACTGCATAGGTGTAAGCGTAAAGTGCAAAGTGGTAAGAAGAAATGCGCCCGGGGAGATTCGAACTCCCGACCTAAGGATTAGGAATCCTTCGCTCTATCCATCTGAGCTACGGGCGCATCAGTTTCTCAGCAATGCTTAAAATCGCATTACCGTATAATAGGGATACGAAGAAATTTTCTCACGCCCATTAAGAAAAGTCAATTCAATTAAGGTAGCAATTTCGACGATTTCGCCCCCCAGTTTTTCAATCAGGCGCGAGGCGGCAGCGAGGGTACCGCCAGTAGCAAGCAGGTCGTCAAAGAGCAGGATTTTCTCGCCGTGCTGGATGGCGTCGTTATGCATCTCCATAGCGTCAGTGCCGTATTCAAGTTCATAGGTCTCGCTAATGGTATGGTAAGGGAGTTTGCCGGGTTTGCGAATAGGAACCATCCCAATCCCCAGAGCAAAGGCAAGTGCACCAGCAAAGATAAAACCACGTGCTTCAATCCCCACGACTTTGTCCAGTTTCATACTCTTATAGCGCTGGACAAAATGCTCAATACACTCCTTAAATGCCTGCTGGTCTCCAAGCAGAGGCGTGATGTCTTTAAACAGGATACCTGGTTTGGGAAAATCAGGTACATCACGGATATACTTTGTTAAGTCCATAGTCTCCTCCTTTCTGATGTATTTATATTTTTTTCAATTAATTTATCATTCCGTAGTTTTTCTTCACTTATTCCCTGCTAAGATATTTTATCTTAACTTAACAGAGTCACTAATTTAAATCACGGCGATGGAAAACAATAAACGCAATTAGCACCAAACAGACATTATATATCATAGATATAACCAACGTCTGGACAAGTCTGGGTGAAAAAAAAGCGATGCTGTAGCCTCCGATGAGGTCAATCATCTGGGCAAGAGGCACCTCAACATAGGTGGCAAACCAGTAGTCAGCGAACGAGAACGAGCCAAAGGAGAGCAGATGTTTAATTGACTGCACACCCAGAATAATACCCACAGCAAACCCCACAGCGTGTCCCACATTCCGAGCAAGCACCGAGACGCAGAACCCAAATATGGCAAACCCGACCAAAGGAAAGAACGATAGTAGAATGGAGGCGAGCATATATCCCCATAACCGGAGCGAGTCAGTAGAGTCCGGAACACCTGACACAGAGGAAACGAGATTAGAGAATCCGTACTTAATCCCGGCGATAAGGATTGCAGTAGCAAAATTTAAAACAAGTAATAGTAGCGTATACCCAAGAGCAATAATGAGTTTTGCAGTCAGAAATTGTAGCCTCGTGACCGGACGAGTAAGTATCAGGCGGAGGGTGCCTGCAGTGGATTCGCTGGCGACTAATAGCGCAGAAAAAATAACGATAAATATGGGAACAATACCGGTGAGCGATGCCTGGACTGCAGTAGCTATGAACAGGAAGGCATTAAGATTTTGTTCTTCGCCAAATGCCTGAACTACTTTTATCCATAAAAGAACCGGCAGAACTGCAAAAAATATCCCGAGATATGTAAGTTTAAGACGCGAGGCTTTAATAAGTTCATTTATCAACAATCGCTTTAACATTGTTCGGGTCTAAATTTGAATGTAAATATAATATAGTTTTTAAACAGACGTGTGAAAGTATATATTTGGTGATTACAATTTATCGAGAGCGTAGTCAATAGCGTCAGTGAGCATAGGTATATCCCGGGTATCCCGTCGTAAAGAGAGCAACAGGGGTCTGAGTGAGCGAGCATTCAGGTTGCCTGCTACTATAGCGGCATTTCGCTGAAGACCACGCCAGCCAACACGCCGTATTGGTGAACCTGCAAAGAACGACTTGAATTCCTTTTCAGAGCGAAACTCCAAGATTGTGCGTAACGATAGCCAGCCATCTTTAAGGAAAGGTTTTGGCAGGAATGCTGACTCCTGCGTTTTAACCACATAGGTATTGTAAGGACAGGCAATATGACAGACATCACATCCAAACACCCAGTTCCCCATTTTTTCCTTTACTGTATCCGGGATAGGATTATTGCGGTTCTCAATGGTATGATACGAGATACATCGGCGAGCATCAAGCACATAAGGTTCAAGCAACGCACCAGTGGGACAGGCTTTGACACAGCGATTACAGTCGCTACAGTCAGCGAATATATTGAGGTCGGGTTCGAGTTCAATATTCACCAGGAGTTCTGCCAGAAATACCCAGGCACCATACTCCAGGGTGATGAGCGAGGTATTTTTCCCGATGAACCCCAGTCCTGCACGTTCTGCGAACGCTCGCTCTAAAAGGGGCGTGGCGTCAACAAAAGAACGAACCTGCAGATGTTTCTTTGGGTATTGCTCTTGGATAAACTGCGTGAGCCTGTTCAATTTTTTTCGGATGACATTGTGGTAATCCGAACCCCAGGCATATACGCTCACTCTGCCATAGAGGGTGTTCTCGGATGGTGGCGTACTCCCGGGATGGGTATACAAATAGGGCATCGCAAGCGAGATTACGCTTTTTGCAGTGGGGAGTAAATATGCAGGGTCAAGCCGTAATCTCGCCTCCCGGTTCAAATAATGCATATCTCCAAAATAACCTGCTTCTATCCAGTGGTGGAGACGTTCACTGAGCTCACTCAAATGACTGCTATGAGCAACTCCGAGTAATGGGAAGCCCAATTCCTTTGCAAAATCCACAATTTTTTCTTTTATTGTCTTGCCCATTTGTGCATTATTTTTTAGCGTTTTCTTAATTAGCATTTATAAGATTGTGTGAGATAAAAATGTAGAGCTATGAGTGTGTGGATGTCGAGAGATAAATTTCAGTGAACATAAAACCTATGAGCGAGAACACAGCAAAATGGCTATTGTTTATTTTTTTTATATGCTTTTGGGGGATGTTTTATTCAGGGACATTTTATGCCTCCGATGAAATCATCGTCGCCAGACTGACTCAGAGTATTGTTGATAACCACACGCTTACGTTCCCACCGACCTACGGCAGAACGGATAGCCCTTATGGGATTCTTAACTCAGTGCTTGGTATACCCCCGTATATCTTTTTTAAAATTTATTCAAAGGCATTCGGGTCGGCAGGGTTTTTTCCAGAATGGAACATCTTTGCCCTGATGAATCTACTTATCAGTGCTCTGGTGGTGGTGACGCTTTATCGGTTTTTGCGTCATCTGGGGTATTCACTCAATATAGCGCTTCTGGTTTCAACTCTTTTAGGAACGACAACTCAGTTGTTTCCATACTCAAAGACATTTTTCACTGAACCTTTATTCACGCTGTTCTTACTGTCATCGGTAAATGTTCTATCCAGCCTATCCCGTGAGAATGCACTGACAAAAGGGTTTCTCATAGCAGGGCTTTTCTACGGACTGGCATTACTTTCACGATTTAATGCACTATTTTATCTGCCCGCATTTTTGCTGTTTATTTACACTACAGGCAAAGGGTCTAAAATAACAAAGACACTTATGTTTTCGTTTCCAGTAGGTATTGCCATCCTTCTTGTACTGGTGCTAAACAACGCTATGCGCGGTGGATTTTTCCGAACAGGATATGAGACGTCAACCTTCTGTGGGCACATTTTTGCCGGGCTATATGGTCTTTTGTTAAGTCCGGGCAGGGGATTTTTTATCTATAATCCGTGGGCAATTGTGGCACTCGCTATGTTTCCTCTATTTTACAGGCGTCATCCACAACTGGCATTGTTCACGCTGGGGTTGTTCTTAATTACGCTGATAAGCTATGCTAAATTCTGGACCTGGCATGGGGGCTGGACACCCGGCTCCCGGTTCCTGTTGCCTATGGTACCATTAATTTTTCTTTGGTTAATCCCGCTGTTTGATAAACAGATAAATGACAGCCCATATCTGATTTTCTGGCGTGGTCTCGCCATTGTTCTTTTTATATTCAGCTTTGTTCTTCAGCTGGGGATGTCGCTGGTCAATGTGCTGGACTATAACAACGAGTTATTCGGGCTACTTGGTGGTGAGTCGCCATTTTTATACATCCCTCAGGTCTCTGCTCTGGCTGGTATTCCTCATTTAATCGCCGATGGTAAATTAGACATTGCCATTCTTAAGTTTCCATCCTCTTATGCGCCGCTAATAATTGCAATATACCTTGTGCTTATTCTTCTCGTCATCGTTACAGGGAGAAAAATATACCGTTACGTATTTCCGAAGCCATCGGTCATCTATTCAAGGGTGCGGGCTGGACTACTGAACTTCAAATATTCTATTCTTGTTACCATTGGTGTGCTGATAGTCTACCTCATCGCAAGCATTTTTGCGGGACCAAGAGGATTGGTCTTAAGAACTGACGCTGGTGATATCCAAAACGACCAACGTCTCCGTCTGAATAAGACTCATTCCACCAGACTCCCACACGTATTTACCTGGTCAGGATTTCTTGAAGCACCCTCGGAAAAGCAATTTATTTTTTATCTGAAGGTACTGGGGAATTATGACGTCTCTATTGAT
>JAGHBZ010000166.1 GCA_021160705.1 Candidatus Sumerlaeota bacterium | reverse complement strand
TTTTCCCATCCCGACGTGTTGAGCCTTCTGAAAAATTTTGCCCTCAGTCTTTATTGCAGGTGCGATGACCAGCTCTGCCAGATGCATTTCCCGGAGATTTCGTGCTCCTACATAACCCATACAGGTGCGCAGTGCTCCGATAATATTCTGTGAGCCATCATCCAGTCGTGCAGGACCGAATAAAATCTCCTCAAGTGTCCCGGTCGTGCCCACGTAAATTCTTGTACCACGTGGCAGGTTATGATGAGGCGTGGACATCCCCCAATGATACCCTTTACCGGGCGACTCTTTTGCCTTTACCAGAGCAGAACCCAGTACCACAGCATCAGCGCCTGAGGCAAATGCTTTGCACACATCGCCACCACTTGTCATTCCACCGTCAGTAATAATGGGGATATACCTGCCAGTACGCTGAAAATAGAAATCCCGTGCAGCTGCCGCATCTACTGTAGCGGTAACCTGCGGCACGCCCACACCAAGTACACCTCTTGTCGTACACGCCGCCCCGGGTCCCACACCTATCAATATCCCTGCCGGGTTTGTCTCCATTAATTCAAGTGTTGCCTCGTAGGTCACGCAATTCCCAATAATAACGGGTATCTTCATCTCCTGATTAAATCGGGAAAAATTCACCCCTTTATATACTCTGGAGATATGCCTTGCGGTGGTCACGGTTGCCTGAACAACAAAAATATCTGCTCCTGCCTCCTGAGCAATTGCGCCGTAGCGCTCGCATACCTGTGGAACACACGACACCACTGCTGGTGCTCCTTTGTTCTTAATCTCTTCTATACGTTTGCTGATTAATTCTTCTTTCACAGGTGGCTGATAAAGGCGTTGGACCAATTCCGTTGCCTTTTCTGGAGGTGACTGGATGATTTCTTCGATTATGGAGTATGGGTCGTCGTATCGGGTATATACTCCTTCAAGGTTCAGGACAGCAAATCCACCAGCTTTTCCCATAAGCACTGCAAAGTTCGGGTCAACCACTCCATCCATTGCAGCACCAATGATAGGAATGTCAAATTTATATTCTCCGACCTGCCAGCTAATATCTACCTCGTCGGGGTTGATGGTCACATTTCCCGGTACAATAGCAATTTCATCAAACCCGTAAGCGCGCCGTGCTTTACGACCTCTTCCTATCCATTCGCCCATTTATGACCTCCTGATTTAATTATAGTTAGTGCTAAATATTTAATGCAATACATTATGAATATGAGTTCATAATGAACTCTTTATTTCGTATAGATTATTAGCCTCACACTCAATCATTTTTGACCCTGTGGTGTCAATAAATTTATCAGCTAAGTCCTCGTTTTTTCGTTTTTTTTGACTTTGACTCAAAGCAGAAAACTCTAATCGTGGTCTGACAATTAACGTGGGTTGCCGGTTTTCACGCTGAGCGGTGGTAAGCGATAAACACTCGAGCCGTAGTAAGCGAATTCCTTTTGAAGGAATTTGTCTATGAACTCTTCCACGATTTTAACCCCCTGCAAATATCGTTGGTTGAGGTTCTGGTCTTTAAAGAATCCGGTTTGGGCTGTTTTTGTGAGCAGGTCTTTGCGAGTGAATTCGTTCACCAGGATGTATTTAATTCCAGCGGAGCGAAGCCATTGCGCAAACCGTTCTGCACTGCCAAGCTCTACCGCCCTATCTATAAAAAATGAGGTCTCATACATTCCATCCGCCAGAAAAGGACGTCGCAGATAATAACCTTTGTTTTCATAAAGAAAGACGATGGTCTCATTTTTATCGGTCACTCGCTCAAGATATTCAAAGCACCGAAATGAACGTACACGAGTGGATAAGAACTCTGTTCTGGTTTCACCTCCCAGAACCATCGGTAGGTTCTTGAGGTTCATCCGAAATTGCCAGAAATTGTAGTACACGCCCACAGCAAGAATTACCAGAACCACAGATATAATTAGATTTTTTTGCCACGACTTGTCTTGTGTTCTCGCAATAAACAGTCCAGAAGCCAACGCCAGAAGCGGGAGTGCCGGGATTAAGAATCTTACTTGCTGTGCGCCGAGACTCCAGGGAATAAAGAACCCCACAAACCCTGCTACCAGTAACCAGAACCAGCGTCGGTGTGCTCGCTGACAAAACAATAGGGATACCACGAAAGCCAGCAGTATTGCCGGACTCATCGGACCCGCAAAATGTTTATAGTCGTATTTGCTTATGGTAAAAATCCGTATAGGTAATAGAAGATAGTCAATAACCGTTCTGCCCTGTCCGATAGAATGTTGCCAATCAATTAATTGACGTGCCATATATTCAGACCAATCTTTTCCATCAAATAGGCGGTAGAACATCGGATACACGGGATTACCTGTGAACACTGAATTTTTTATCAGCCAGGGTAATGTCAGCAAACTTACGCATACAAGAATTATCACCGCCGCAGTGGATAACGTTTTCGTATTAATCGGGAACTGCAGTTTTCTTTTCCAGACAACTCCAATGAGGAGAATCGCCAGGATTGCGCCTGCGGAGAAGACCCCGGTATATTTTGCTCCTGTCAGAAACCCGCAGAAGAGTCCGCTCAGAATTAACCACGAGAACCTGGCTCTTCTTTCCAGTGAGGTCATTGCTTTTATCGTGGCGTAAAACGCCATCCCCATAAAGAATGCCATCCCAACGTCAATGAACGCAACCCCATATTCGTAGTTGACCATAGGATTGGTAAGTAAAATAATCATAGCCACTGCGCCGGGTCGCCAGCTCTTTAAATGGTGGCGCGAAAAATTTATTAGCACCAATCCCAGTAATAAACCCAGCGCACAATGAAGCATTTTGGCAACTACATCATCAAAAAACCTCAGGCAGACCAGATACAGCATATCAATGTTCATTGGCATATTAGAGTAGATGTTGAGTGGAATGTAGCCGAATCCTTGATGCTCCAGATAGATTCTTGGCACGGTCAGGTGATACACCAGTGCGTCCCAGCTATATGGCGGAGTAAAAACCTCCAGTAGCGGTGGCAAAAGCAAAATCAGAATTGAAAGTACCAGAACTATATCAATAATGCCAATGCTCTGAATATGCGGGCTATTAAGCCGTGAAGGGTCAAAATACCTGAAAAAGTTACCGGTTTCTTTAAGCACAACGATGACTATAAAAATTGCTACGATGAGCAATAACCAATAGCGCAACGGAGTTTTTATCAGAAAGAAAAAAGTCCCATACGAGAACGCCATTATTCCAATCGCCAGCGAGAAGTAGATAGGTGGTGATTCCCC
>JAGHBZ010000211.1 GCA_021160705.1 Candidatus Sumerlaeota bacterium | reverse complement strand
GATATATTATCTCCAGGGTATATGTCAACAAGGAAAAACGATACCGTTTTTGTTTGAAAAAGTATGTTGACTTTACCATCATTGTCATTACTATTAATTTTTTAACTCGCCTTAAATAATAAAAAGAAAAAAGATAATATTAGAGCAATAGATTAGACCGAAATAATGGCTAATGAAAAAATAAAAAGTTACCTTGTTCTGGCAAGAAAATACCGACCTCAACGCTTTGATGAGATTATTGGACAACAAGCCATCAGCTCTACATTGAAAAAGAGTATAAACACCGGGAAAATTGCCAGTGCATATCTCTTCAGTGGGCAACGCGGGGTAGGGAAGACGTCAATGGCTCGCATCTTTGCAAAGGCTTTGAATTGTGAAAAGGGTCCTACCACCGAGCCTTGTGGTGAGTGTGCCCGGTGTCGCTCAATTGCTCAAGGCGGTGACCTTGACGTAATAGAAATTGATGGTGCCACTTACACCCGGGTGGATGACGTCAGGGAACTGCAGGAGGGTATCAGCCATCTCCCTTATATGGCACGATACAAGGTCTATATAATTGATGAGGTTCATATGCTCTCAACTGCTGCGTTTAATGCGTTGCTGAAGACATTAGAGGAACCCCCACAAAAAGTGGTGTTCATATTTGCAACAACTGAACCAGAAAAAATTCCCGAAACTATTAAAAGCCGATGCCAGCATTATCACTTTGAGCCTGTTAGCCCTGATGAAGTGTCACGACATTTAGAGCGTATCATAGAAAATGAAGGAATTCGGATTCCAGACCAGGAGCGAGTTGAAGTTATTGAATCAATTGTTAAGGCTTCAGAAGGGAGTGTCCGTGATGCACTGGTCACCCTGGAACAACTTGCCGTGCTCGGTGATGGAGAAATTAGATTTGATTTCTGCCAGAAACTCCTGGGTATAGTGGAGACCACACTTCTATTCCAGACACTTGATTTTCTTCGGAAAAAGAATACCTCTGCTTTACTCCGCCTTGTCTATGACCTGGTTAAGCAGGGGCGTGACCTTGAACGATTTGTCCGACATTTTATTTACTTTCTCAGGGATTTGCTTATAATCAAATCCGGTGGCGATGAGAAACTTGTTGGGCTCTCATCTGCCCGACTTAAACAACTCCAGAGCGTTACTGAAGAGCTGGGATTCCCGTTCCTGTTGAATACAATGAATACTTTCCTCCGAATGGAAGAAGAAATGAAGACATCTGGTCTGCCAAGGTTTGTTCTTGAATTTCATCTGATAAAACTTACTGCCATTGAGCCTGCAATTGACCTTGATAGGTTCATTATAGAATTTGATAAGCATAGAGGTGTACCATCTCCACGTACTTCTGAACATACCAGAGAACTATCTACTGGACCCGGAACTACTCCTGCTGAAATTTCTGAGAAGAAGAATGACCTTTTATCCATACCCGAGAGTGCTGAAGAGACAACAGACGTTGACACTCAAGGTTATACCCCGGAAAAAGAATCATTTAAAGAAGAAGAGACACCTCCGGAGACAAAAGCAGATATAAAAACACAAGAACCCGTAGATGAGAGCACACAACTCTGGGCAAAATTCCGTGAGAAGGTCGGGCAGAAATATCCTTTTTTAGACTCAGCACTGGAGGATTGTACCCTCTATGACCAGAATAATTCTACTATAACTATCGGTGTAATTAATCATGACGCAATCCAATTTAATTATAGAATCCTGGAGAAGAATATAAATGTTCTTTCCCGGGTGCTTGAAGATATAGTGGGGAAACCATATAATATGCGTCTGGTCAAAATAGAACCTGATGTGGTCAAAGAACCTGCTTTAGAGGAGGAAGTACACCCGGATATTGAGACTGCTGAGGTCTCTTCTCCTGACTATGATGTTCTGCCTGTGGAGGAGGAAATGTCTGCAAATATGAATGAAGAATTAATGGAACAAATCTCAAAACCTGAAGCCGAAGAACTCGGGACTAATGCGGATACATTACTTTCACAAAACCCAGACCTTCAATCAGCCGTCACAAAAATTCTAAAAGTTTTTAAAGGAAAAATCATCGAACCCAAAAAGAAAAAATAATGCGTCTATTTAGAGTAGGGTAGGGGATTTATCTGAATGCATCAAAGAGTTATACATTAACAATAAGATGGAGAAATAGATTATGTTTGATTTTAAACAATTGCAAAAATTACAGGAGGAGGTCCAGCGCCGGCTACAAAGTGCTGAAGAGGAGCTCTCGCAAAAAACAGTGGAGGCATCCTCAGGGGGTGGAATGGTGACCGTGGTTGCCAATGGTCAGCAGGAAATCATTGCAGTTAAAATTAACCCTGAAGCCGTTGACCCGGACGACATTGAAATGCTTGAGGATCTTGTGATTGCGGCAACTAACCCCGCCCTGGAAAAAGCCAAGGAACTCCGTCAGCAAACTATGGCACAGATTACAGGGGGTTTTGGGCTACCACCGGGTCTCTCATTTTAATCTTCTTAATCTCTTTGTGCTCAGGCGTCTCCTGTACATTGAAGGATTATCAGCGCAAGTAATTTTTTTGTCATCATAGTAAAATAATGCTAAAATTACCAAAAACTATAGAGCGTCTCATTCAGGAACTCCAGAAGCTTCCCGGTATCGGCAGGAAAAGTGCTGAACGTATAGCCTTCTATCTGCTCAGCGCTTCTCCTGAGGATGCCCGTGCACTCACTCAGGCAATTACTCAACTTAAAGAGAAAGTCCATTATTGTCCCCAGTGTTTCAATATAACCGAACGTGAGCTGTGTGACATCTGTAGTGATACTCAACGCGATATGTCACGACTCTGCGTTGTGGAGACAGTGGTAGATATTATGGCGATTGAAAAGAGCGGCGCATACACTGGTTTGTATCACTGTCTCCAAGGACGACTCTCCCCACTGGAGGGGATTACACATAAGGATTTACGCATTAGTGAACTCAAAAAACGCGTACAAGCCTCTAAAGAGCTCGTAGAAATTATTATCGCCACCACCACTGGAGTGGAAGGTGAAGCCACTGCTACATATCTTGCTGAGCAGCTGAAACCTTTTGGGAAAAAAATTACACGTATTGGGCTGGGATTGCCCTCTGGTGGTTCTTTAGAATTTGCCGATGCACTTACACTCCGAAAAGCACTTGAGTCACGCCAGCCACTCTGAGTCCAATCTTCTGGTGCTATAATCCCCAATAGGGTAGGGGAAAAATAAATGTTTCAAATTGATTTATAACAACTTGCCTCTCATAACTTTAAGCTATCTCATATATCTTTTTACTTAAGATATTATAAATG
>JAGHBZ010000413.1 GCA_021160705.1 Candidatus Sumerlaeota bacterium | reverse complement strand
GCCACCAGGACAAATGCTGTGGTCAGAAGCATCCACAGATGATAATAAAGGCGTGGTAGGTCGTCTCGTTCAATAAAAAACCACGCAGGGAGCAGTGTCAAGATGGCAATAGCAACCGTTGGGGTAGAGACTCCAGGAACACTAAGCAGACCGAGAAAACCTAATCCGACAATCGGGAAAAGAAAAAGCTTGATGTTTGATTTAGTATTTGCCTGTTTTCTCATACATAACGGAAGGCGTTATTTTTTCCCAATATAAACAAGGTCTCCGTCACTCTTAATACCATTAGTGGGGTCATAGATTTTCGTTTGTAAATAATACTTAATGCAATCTTTGATAGAAGTATTCAGTTCATCACATGATAGATTAGGGGGAGTGGATTGCGAATTATTATTTATAAGGTTTAAAAGGTCGTTGTCTCCATCGGGACCCAAACTGATAATAATATAGGCGATATCATTGGAGAGATTTGCAAGGTAAAAATAGTGATGATTCTTCTCCTCCGAGAAAGGGTCACACGGCACAGAACCCAGATAAGCAGTAGGGGCACTTAAGGCTGTGAGACCCTTAAACGTGGTAGGAAATTTTCCGTAATCCAGATGGTAGTTGGTTAATGCCCGGACAAGAACCATTTGTTCTTCTTTTACCCGTGATATCTTGGTAGAGATAATAAAATGCGGATATGAAATAAGAAACAATATTGCTAATACAAGAATAACGGTTACAACAATTAGCAACTCAAACAGAGAAACACCTTTTGAGCGATGTCCATTTGTGTCTCTTAAAAAAGGCATTATTCCCCACTTGCTTCTGGTTAAGAGAGAATAAGAATAACACAGAATAAAAAACTCTATATAATATTGCAAAAGAAAAATTGCTTTGCAATATATTTCTTTTGCAGATTAGTATTATAGGCATTATTTATTGCTTTACTTTTCTGAGATAGAATGATTGTTACTCTCGTAAGACATATCGGCGTAACCATAATGGGAATTAACAAATTATTAGGACAGGCTGTATTTTTTGTCCAGGATACTATACGTGCAATCTTTTGTCGTCCACTCTACAGCCGCCAGTATACTGAGCAGATGATTAAAGTAGGTATTTGCTCAATGCCTATTGCGAACCTGACGGCATTTTTTGTGGGGATGGTAATTTTGTTGCAAACAGGATATCAGCTTCAACAGTTCGGTGCAAAACTTTACTCAGCAGGAATAACGACTGTGGCACTGACCCGGGAGATGGTCCCCGTATTCACGGCAATGGTGGTGGGGTCGCGAGTCGCAGCCTCAATTGCAGCGGAGCTGGGGTCTATGAAGATTACCGAACAAATAGACGCTATGAATGCACTTTCTGTTAATCCCTTTAAGTATCTTATTGCTCCCAGGGTAATTGCCTCTACTATTATGCTTCCACTTATTGCTATTTATGCAAACATAGTTGGCTATCTTGGTGGACTCCTTGTTGGCACCGTTCTTCTCGATATAACGCCACGCCTGTATTATAATTATTCGTTAAAATTTGTAAGCTTTCAGGACATTATTACAGGACTGAGCAAGACATTTGTGTTTGGTGCAATTATCGGTATTGTGGGATGTTTTTATGGATTTCGTACCAGTGGCGGTGCTGAAGGTGTCGGCAAATCTACCACTTCCGCTGTGGTCACCACACTTATACTTATACTCATATTTGACTATATTCTGAGCTCCTGGATTCTGTTTTTTACGGGTATGATGTAGTCTCACAGTATAGATATGATGTAAACGGAGCATAGAGTTTGTTGGACGATGCTGAGCCAGCATAACATAGTTTGCTTTTCCACTGAGGACTGGGATACCCCACTGCCGACCAACAAACACCAGTTGATGGTGCGATTGGCAAAATACGATAATTTTGTCATCTACATAGAAACGATTGGGATTCGCAGACCTACCCTGAACCGGGCGGATGTAAAACGAATTTTTCGTCGGCTTAAGAAGGCGTTCTTACCTCCACAAGAAAAGATTAAAAATCTGGTGGTGGTCTCCCCGGTGGTATTGCCATCCAGAGGGAGTGGACTGGCACTCAAAGTTAACAGATTGCTTACCCTTCCTCGTCTCAAAAAGACAATAAGACACTGGCAGTTGCGCGACTTAATTTTGTGGGTGTTCAATCCGTATGCCGTTAATTTTATTGACTCTATTCCGCATCGGCTCCTGATTTATCATTGTGTTGACGACTTAAGCAGAGTACCCGGTGCCGATAGTGAGGGAATTATTGAGGCAGAAAAATCGCTCCTCCAAAAAGCACATCTGGTATTCACTACTTCGCCACTGCTTTTTGAAAAATGTCGTAAGTATAATCCCAATACCTATCTCCAGCCAAACGTTGGAGATTTTAAGCACTTCAATAAAGTGATGCTTGATAGCACGCCAGTTGCGGAGTCCGTTGCTAAAATTAAACGACCCATTGTTATGTTTGTAGGTAATCTGGCTGCATCTAAGGTTGACTTTGACCTCATTGAACAGATGGTCACCCGCCGCATTGATTGGTCTGTTGTCTTGATTGGTCCGCTCTGGAAGGATATCTCTTCGTTTCGTCTGAATCGTCTGAAAAAATTTGATAACCTTCATATACTTCCGCCGGTCTCCTATAAAGAATTGCCTTCTTATTTAAAGGCTGCGGATGTATTAATTATTCCTTATCTTATTAATGATTACACACGAAGCATTTTTCCTTTGAAATTTTTTGAGTTTCTGGCAACTGGCAAACCTGTAGTCGCAATGGCTTTACCCAGCATTCAGAAATACGCTGATATTGTGTATCTCCCAGAATCTTATCAGGGGTTCATCAGAGCTGTGGATGAGGCTATTAAATCCGAAGATGTAAATAAAGCCAAACGCCTTGAACTGGCGAGGGAAAATACCTGGGAACATCGTCTTGAGGAGCTCAGTAGATTGATTGAAGCAGCTCTGAGATGAGAGCACTGATTCCATAAGGTAAAGTGATATAAGTTCGTCAATTTTTGTTCTCAAGCCCTGATACTAAAGAGAGGAAATTTTTTCATTCAGTGGGTCTCAAGATTCACCGGAATGGAATTTGACGGATTAATTGAGATTGGGGTTTTGATTAATTTTTTGTGGCAGACGAAGTCCTATGAAGCCATCGGTTCTTCACATATACAAAGATTATTATCCTCCTGTTGTTGGCGGAATAGAGAAGACTATAAATTTAATGTGTGAAGGAGTTAAGGATGATTATGAGGTTAGAGTCCTGATTGCCTCGCGTGGAGTTCGTCTCTCTGCTCATCGGTATGAATGCAACGGAGTGAAAATCTATGAATCGCCATCTCTTGGGCGTATGAGCAGTGCACCTGTCTGCCCCGCGTTTCCGTTACTTTTGAAAAAATTGAAAAGCGACATCCTTCATTTTCATTTTCCCAATCCCACCGGGGAGATTTCTTATTTGCTTGCCCGTCCACGTGGGAAAGTCGTTGTCACCTATCATAGCGACATCGTGCGGCAGAAACGTGCTTTGCGATTCTACCGACCCTGGATACACAGGTTTCTCCGGCTGGCTGATATCATCCTGCCGACTTCACCAAATTATATTGAGCACTCGGAGTTTCTCCAACAATATAAAGACAAATGTGAAGTTATGCCACTGGGAATTGACCTGAATCAATTTAAGCTTACCGAGCGTGTAAAAGAAGAATCAGCAAAGATTCGCAAAAGCATTTCCCGACCCATTGTTCTCTTTATTGGCGTGCTTAGATACTATAAAGGACTAAAGTTTTTGATTGAAGCTATGACATCAGTGCCTGCTTGCCTGATTATTATAGGCTCGGGACCCGAAGAAACGTCATTGCGTCAGCTTTGTGCACGATTGGGTGTCAATGATAAGGTGGTCTTCACCGGTGAAGTCAGTGATGAAGAAAAAGTTTGTTATCTTTACGCCAGCGATATATTTTGTTTACCTTCACATTTACCGAGTGAGGCGTATGGTATAAGCCAGATAGAGGCAATGGCTTGTGGTGTACCAGTGGTGAGTACTGCACTGGATACGGGCGTTCCTTTTGTCAACAAAGATGGGGAATCCGGCATCATCGTGCCACCAGCAAATCCCCGCGCTCTGGCTGATGCTATTAACTCACTACTTGCTGATGAACCGAGACGACTAAGACTTGGCAAACAAGCCCAACAACGCGCACACCGCCTCTTTGATGCGCGTCAGATGATTTCACACCTCAAGCAAATCTATCACACTCTCCTTACCAAATCATAACACCTTTGATTTTTCTTGTGGATACAAGAATGCCTGGTAAGAGATTCATACCTTTTCTCAGAGCAAATGTGGGTGTAAAGGCGTGAGATGGACTCGTTTTTGAACAGAGTACAATGGTAAGTCATCTCATTTGATGTGAGGAGAAGATGTGGTTACCAGTCGCGCTCCATATCAAGGGAACCTTTGAACCGCTGTTGTAATAATTTTTTCTGAAGTAATTTTTGTTGTTCTTCATCACCGAGTGCGTTCAGCAGACGCTGGACATCTTTAGGCGTCATTTTACCCTTTTTTTCTTTCTGCTGGCGTGCTTGCTGTTCTTTTGCTTGCTGCTCTTGCTGGTTCTTTTTCTGCAGTTGTTCCTGCTTCTGCTGTTGTGTCTTTTGTTTTTCTTTTTGCTGTTCTTTAGTCTCCTGTTTTTCCTGCCGCTGTTTCTGCTTTTCTTGTTTTTTATTCTGTTTTTGTTCCTGCTTTTGTTGTTGCTGTTTTTTCAACAGTTCTTCTAACTTCTTCTTTGCCAGCTCATAGTTAAATTTAGCATCCAGGTCATCAGGGTCAAGTCGAATAGCCTGATTGAATGCTTTCACGCTCTTTTTCAGATGGTTAATTGCAGCAGGAATGGCGTTGTTCGATTCCGCAAGTTCTCCCATCCTGTACAGGCAATTACCCATATTGTAATATGCGTACGCCTTTGTCTTCGGAGATGTATCTTTTGATAGTGCCCTTTCATAATTTTTAATAGCCTCTTCGTATTTCTGCTGTTGGGCAAAGGCATTAGCGATGTTATAAGAGATTTCTGGAGAGTCAGGATTTTCTACCTGAGCAGATTTATAAGATTTGAGTGCTTCATCAAATTTCTTCTGTCGAAAATACTCGTTACCTTCTTTAATTTTCTTTGCCACCGAATCGCCGAGCGAAAAACCTGCTGCGACATTCACACAAAATAGACTTATCACTATTATGAATATTGAAATAATTCTCATCGGCTCTATACCCTTCGTGGCACAAGGTTAAGTCTTGTTTTAAGTATACCGCTTATTACCACCCATAAACAAGCAAAAAGAATATTGACGTTATGGTTGCAGAAATATTACACTTCCGAAATGTTATCTTTGCCGTAAGGAGTAGCGGATTTCCTGGATATGGTTACGTATTCCCGATTGGCAAAAATTAAAAAACCCTACTGGGTGCTTTTATGTGTGGCGATTATCATCCACCTGAGCTATTTATGGTCATTGAGCTCCGGGGCGCTGAGAAAGTTCTGTTCTGATTCCACGCTATTCCCAAGAGTAGGAGCAGACTTTTTTGCGATATATGAATCAGGGTGGGATTTTCTGCATGGACGCGATATTTATCACCACGATGAGACGGCGGAGCAGATTACTCTTGCACTCGCTAAAGGTGAACAACGCGCTCCCTATTATGCCACCTACCGATATTTGCCACATTTTGCCGCTACGCTGGGTGTGGCATTGAATATCTTTCCACCACTTACCGCATACGTGGTCTGGATAATTATATGTGAGCTCATACTGATTTTTAATATAGAGCTCACCCGACGTCTGGTGAGTTCACCGGAGAAATTCTGCTGGACACTCTTTTTCTGGCTGAGTCCGTTTCCGTTGTATCTTGAGTACTGGATGGGGCAATTTTCGCTCCTGATGATTTCTCTGGTCTTCTGGACGATTTTATTATTCTTAAATGGGCGTCGCATAACCTCAACTGTGCTCTGGACTTACTCAGCGGCATTGAAACTATTCTCCTATACTTTTATCACGCTTTTTTATCGTCGGCGCTGGATTCGTGACATAATCATTTGTAGTGTCGTTGTAATTGTGCCTTCTGTGGTGTACTTTCTGTGCTATCCTGCTGGATTTGAACGGTTTTTTTTTAAGTATTAGAGACCGACTTGCCACTGGGAGCAGTGAATTTTATCTTGGCAATTTCAGTATACAAATCACCTTGCAGGCAGTGATGCATCTTGTTGGGTTGACTGGAATAAAGTTTTCGTTCGCCGGGTTAACGCTGCCTTTGGGCACGCTTATTATCCTGCTCATCTCTGGTGGAATTGCTGTTTTTACTCTGGGGATAACTCTATCGCCCCGCGTGGATTACCTCAGTGGTTTTGTACTGCTCAGTCTGCTTTTCTTTTTTCTCTTTAGAGACGTCTGGGAACACCACTATGT
>JAGHBZ010000221.1 GCA_021160705.1 Candidatus Sumerlaeota bacterium | reverse complement strand
GGTCAATAAAAATTTTAATTTATGCTGGAAATGTCATACGCAATTGCATTAAAAGTATGACTTTGTAATTAACGGTGTATAGGGTTCTGGAGTTAAAAGCGAAGTACCTTTCAAAAATGAGATAATCTTACAATATCAATACAATTTCTTAAAAGGAGAGAACAATGGACTATGGATTCAATGAGCTACAACTAATGGTTCAGGAATTATCAAGAAAGATTGCCGAGGAAAGAGTCATTCCGGTACGAGCGGAACTCGACGAGAAAGAGGAGTTTCCATACGAGATAATGGATGTGCTTGCGAAATCAGATTTGTGCGGAATTTATATCCCTGAAGAATATGGCGGGCTTGGTGGGGGATGTCTTGAGCTATGTATAGCAACGGAAGAGTTGAGCCGAGCCTGTGCCGGAGTTGCCGTTAGTTACGCTGCCAATGCCCTCGCTGCATACCCTATCCTGCTGTTTGGCAACGAAGAGCAAAAAAAGAAATATTTACCTTCCCTCGCACGTGGCGAAATGTACGCCGCATTCGCACTCACCGAGCCAAATGTCGGCTCTGATGCTGGCGCTGTTGAGACCACCGCGGTGAAAGATGGCGACTATTACATACTCAATGGCACAAAACAATGGATAACCAACGGTGGAGAGGCACATATTTATACAGTGTTTGCCTCAACCGACCGTAGCCGGGGCGCTCGCGGTCTATCTGCCTTTATCGTGGAGAAAGATACACCCGGATTCACTTTTGGCAAAAAGGAGAAAAAACTCGGCATCCGCGCAAGCGCTACCCGAGAATTGCATTTTGAAGACTGCAGGGTGCCAAAGGAAAATTTGCTTGGACGTGAGGGACGCGGGTTCATCATTGCAATGCAGACCTTTGATAAGTCGCGTCCGGGTATCGGGGCTCAGGCAGTCGGTATTGCACAGGGCGCTCTGGACGAGGCAATAAAATTCGCCCGAAACCGCGTCCAGTTCGGGCAACCTATCTCCAGCTTTCAGGCTATTCAACATATGTTTGCCGATATGGCAACCCAGATTGAAGCCGCACGCCTGCTGGTCTATCATTCTGCACGGGCAGTTGACGAGGGTTGGAAAGAAGGTCCTAAACTCTCTGCTATGGCGAAAGCGTATGCCTCTGACGTGGCGATGAAAGTGACCACTGACGCTATACAGATTTGTGGTGGCACAGGTTATATGCGCGAGTATCCATTGGAGAAATATTTCCGGGACGCAAAGATTACTCAGATTTATGAAGGCACTAATCAGATTATGCGAAATATTATCGCACTGGAGCTCATCAAAGAATCCGCCTCCGCTGAAAAGAAAAAGAAAAAATAAACAGCGTTTCATCAAAGTATTAGCGATAAAATAAAACGGACATTTAATACGCAAGGCATAATAAAGTCAAAGGCTGGGAGGTATATTAATTTATCCTCATCAGGTAAGCAGGCTTATAAACTTCTTGGTTTGGACAAATTTTAAACCCCTTCGGGTTTTCTCGCTTATGCTTACGGATGCGTGGAAGTATAAAGTTTGATGTTTACACTATAAAGTTGTTGTTTCCTCCAACCGTAATCTCGCGGATGTGTGGACTAAATTATCCGCAATTTTCATCGGGTTTCTCTATACTTTTGCATAGTCCTCCATAGATTTTCCTGATTTTACAGGACTTATGAGCACATAGGCTTTCCTTCAGAGATGTTTCACGTGAAACATACCGGGAGTTCCTTTAAACTCGCAGCCAGTAGCCTGAGCATTCCTGCCACTCCCTACGTTTCACGTGAAACATAAATATTTTTTGAGATGGCTATGAACAAGACCTATTCTTCCAGACCATTTACTCCCCTTCTCCTGAGTAAAGCTTGAATCTTTTGTAACCCAAGCAAATGATTAAAACTTTTACTTTTTTTGTTTTTTTAGCTTGACAAATAACGCTTCCTTGTAAAACATAACTTTCATTATTTGATTTTTAGGAGAAATGTTTCTTCAGTTTGAGTTTTTGCCTTTTTGTGTGAAAAGGGCATAAGGTGTGATGTAAAAAAGCAGTGGTGTGGTGGGTCTGGCAACTCCTTTTAGAGTCCTTCCAGACCTTACCCTGGTAAAAAAACACAGGAGTAGTTTAGCCTGACGTCAACAGATGGAGATGACGTCCTGCTACTACTCCTCAAAAGGTCAGTTGAGAATTGAGGTTTAATTATAATCGCCTTGCAGGTATTCAAGCGAGGAATTGAGTACGCTATGCGGAACGGTTGAGGAGGTTGGTTGTAACTGCTTTGATAGCCCCCATCGGGGGTACTGGTTATTAAAATCGGGGTATGGAAACCTATAAATGGATTGGAATGACTCCACAAACACGGATGCAAAGAGCCGGAGTGATTCAATTCGGCGAGTTATCGGGATTGCAAATCAAAAAGGTGGTGTGGGTAAAACAACCACAGCAGTAAATCTTTCAGCAGGGCTGGGTAGGCGGGGAAGAAAAACCCTGCTCGTGGATATGGACTCTCAGGGAAATGCTACCAGTGGCGTTGGCATTGAAAAAGAAGGACTTACGAATACTATCTATGAATTGCTTCTTGGATATGCTTCTATAAGAGAGGTAATTCACACCACTGAGTTTGACAATCTCTTTGTCATACCAGCAAATATGAACCTATTTGGTGCAAATGTGGAGTTACAGGAGCTCGACCACCGTGAGGAAAGATTAAAGAATACACTGAAAGAAGTAGAGGAAGAGTTTGATTATATAATAATTGATGCACCCCCCTCACTGGGAGTGCTGACAATAAATGTTCTGGTTGCCTCTGAATGGTTAATCATCCCGGTGCAATGTGAGTACTATGCGCTGGAGGGACTCAAGATATTGCAGGAGGCGATAAACCGGGTAAAACGTGGGTTAAATCCCGGGTTAAAATTATTGGGGATTTTACTCACGATGTTTGATGGCAGAACAAATCTGTCAAGACAGGTGACCGAGGAAGTAAGAAGATACTTCGGCTCGCTTGCATTCACGACGGTCATAGGACGCTCAGTGAGGTTGGGAGAGGCACCGAGTCACGGCAAACCGGTATTCTATTATGACGAGCGTGCAGCAGGGGCAATGTATTACGAGTTATTATGTGAGGAATTAGAGAGGAAGTTATGGCGTCAAGGAGAAAGCCTTAACGCTCCATAGGCTATATTTCCTGACAAAAAATAAAAGGCGTTTGTAAGGTATATAGACTTTACGATAAACTTATATAAGGAGAGAAACAATGAGCAGAAAAGCATTAGGAAAAGGACTTGATGCATTATTCTCAAACGCAGAGTTTGAGACATCGGTAGTGGAGGAGACAGGGGATAAACATCTTTCCACTGAGGTAAGGCAGGTGGAGGTAGACAAAATTCATGATAATCCGTATCAGCCACGCAATCAATTTGATGAAGAGAAGTTGCGGGAGATGGCAGAGTCAATAAAGGAATACGGAATCTTACAACCCATTCTGTTAAGAAAAACTGGCAGTGAAACCTACGAGATTGTTGCTGGAGAGCGCCGGTACCGTGCAGCTCTCCTGGCTGGTCTGGAGAAGGTGCCTGCTATCATTGTTAAAGCAACCACCAGAGATGCATTAGAGATGGGACTCATAGAAAATATGCAGCGTGAAGACCTGAACCCTATTGAGCAAGCCCAGGGATTTAAGATGTTACAGGAGGAGTTCGGGTTATCGCAGGAGGAGGTAGCAGAACGTGTGGGGTTGAGTCGGGAGGCAGTGAGTAACAGTCTGCGATTACTCCAGTTGCCTATGGAGGTGAGGCAAATGATAGAAAAGGGGAAACTGACCGCTGGGCACAGCAGGGTATTATTGCGGCTGGACTCGGAACAGGAACAGATAAAAATGGCACATCTTATTGTAGAAAAAGGTCTCTCGGTAAGGGAGGTAGAGAAGATAATTGTATCCAGGCAACAAAAGAAAAAACGGCGGAGCAAACCCGGTGGCATAGATGCCAGATTCGAGTTGAAGTGCAGGGAAATAGAAGAGTCGCTTCTGGAATATTTTAACACCTTTGTCAAGGTAAAACCCTTGACGGGTAATCGGGGAAAGATAGAGATTTATTTCAATGGGGAAGAGGAACTGGACTCCATTCTGAATAAGATTGAACATCAAGACTAAAGGCAACGTGGCTGGAGTATACTACATAGTATTCTCGGGACAAATACAATACCGATTAATAAATGTTAATGTTCTTGAGGCAATAAAACAAAATGACATTGTAGGAATCATATGCCTGGTAGTTCTGGGGATATTTTCGGTAATCTCCTGGGCAATAATAGTGTTCAAATTTCTCCAGTTAGCATACGTGAATCGGCAATCAACAATATTTCTTGACAGATGTATGACGCAGGGGTTAACCATTGAGCAGGCATATAAATTGACTTCAGAGTATCCAGAGAGTCCCTTATCTCAAATTCTCAGGGAATTATATCTGGAGGCAGAGGTTGAGAACTGGTATAGGGATTATGGAGATATGCCACTTCAGGACAGACTGACACTGGCAAAAGTAGGACTGGAACGCGTAATAGAGCAGACAATCTCGCACGAATTAAAGAGGCTGGAGAGGAGTCTAATTTTTCTGGCTACCACAGCCAGTGTGGCGCCATTTATCGGGTTATTCGGTACGGTCTGGGGGATACTGGGTTGTTTTCAGAGCGTGGCATATCAGGGAAATGTAGCGTTATCAGCGCTGGCGCCGGGTATTTCCACAGCATTGATGACCACAGTAGCCGGGCTGGTAGCAGCAATCCCGGCAGCGGTCAGCTACAATTTCTATACGAACAAAATTCAGGCGCTGGCGTCCCAGATGGACTCTTTCAGTATGGAGATTACAAATATCATTCAAAAGCAAATTATCAAGCAGGAAAAATATGAAGTATCAAAATAATTTACAGGGTTCTTTTTATCTCCTGGATTCCTGGTCTCCTTATAGATAAGAACAAAAAACAGTAAAGTGTTTATAAGGAAACCAGGAGAGCAGGAAGCTCAAGATTATTT
>JAGHBZ010000447.1 GCA_021160705.1 Candidatus Sumerlaeota bacterium | reverse complement strand
GAGTTTATAAAACCAATAAGTCTGCTTCATATAGTTTCTCTTGAGAACTATTTATCTGATATTCTTGCAGCTAAGGTTGATGTTGTCCCAAAGAAAAACATTCGCAAAGAGTTAAAAGACACAATTTTAAAGGAGGCGGTGCCTATATGAAAAGAAGCGTAAAGCTTTATATTAAGGATATCATTGAATATATGGAAAGGGCTGAAGGCTACATCAAAGGTTTAAGTTTTGAGCAATTTCTTGGAGATAATAAAACTTGTGATGCAGTTGTAAGATGCATTGAAATCATCGGAGAGGCTACTAAAAATGTGCCTCCTGAGATAAGAGATAAGTATTTGTCTATTCCTTGGCGTGATATGGCAGGTATGAGAGACAAGATTATTCATGGATATTTTACAGTGGATTTTGAAGAGGTCTGGCTTGTGGTAAAAGAGGAAATTCCAAAATTAAAACCATTAATAAAAAACGTTCTGAAAGATTTAGAAAGAGAAAAAATGTAATATGCCAAGAGTATTTCTACAAGATATAGATGATGTTTCAAAAACTCTCATAGAATACAGAAAATATTGGTTTGATGATATGGAAAAGACATCAGACGGGCTTAATGATTACTGAAAGGATTTACGGAGTCAAGTGCTCTGTGGAAATCTTCGATTTCCTTGCCTCGTTTTCGGCTCGGTCATATAATAAGGTGTATGCAGTTCACTTCGTTCACTCAAATTGCCTTATCGGGCAACTCGCATACACCAATACCAATCAACTCAATTCAGGTGAGCATAATGGAGGATAAAGAACCAGTGAAATCCTTCAAAATTGTTGGCAAGAATGTGGCAAAAGTTGATGGGCTAAGTTTGACCACCGGGAGTGCAGAGTTCACTGACGATGTGTTTATTCCGGAGATGCTTGAGATAAAGTTGCTCTTAAGCCCATATCCACATGCACGAATAAAGCGAATTGATACCACTGAAGCTGAGCAAGTCCCTGGAGTCGCTGGCGTTTTTTGTTTCAAAAACGTCCCCCGCGTAATTCATACTACCGCAGGGCAGGGATTTCCTGAACCTTCGCCTTACGATACATTTATCTTTGACCAGAAGGTCCGATTTGTCGGCGACCGGGTAGCTGCGGTCGCTGCTGAGAACGCCACTATTGCTGAAGAAGCGCTGAAACTGATTAAGGTTGAGTATGAGGAGTTGCCAGCGGTTCTTGACCCAAGATTGGCTGACCAACCTGGTGCACCCATCATCCATGATGAACCTGAAGCTCATTATGTCATACCTGTCCCCTACGAACCAGAACATAATATCGCTGCCAGAGTAGAGGCACGGGTTGGTGACCTGAAAAAAGGGTTGGCTGAAGCAGACGTCGTCATAGAGCAAGAGTTTATCACTCATTATACACAGCACTGTCCCTTGGAGCCACATATAGTGATTACTTATTTTGATTCCTGGGGAAAGCTGGTCATCCGGACATCCACCCAGGTGCCATTTCACGTGCGGCGGATAGTAGCACAGCGACTGGGTATCCCGGCAGGAAAAATTCGTGTGCTCAAACCACGCATTGGTGGTGGATTTGGTGTAAAACAGGAAGTCCTGCTGGAGGACATCTGTGCTCTGGTAACTCTCCGCACTGGACGACCCGCGCGAGTTAAATATACCAGAGGTGAGGAATTTGTGGCTTCACGAACCAGACATCCTCAGGTCTTACAGCTCAAACTCGGCGCCAAAAAGAACGGCACTTTAACAGCGCTGAAAATGGACGTGTTGATGAACACCGGAGCGTATGGCACTCATGGATTGACTGTGCTCTGTAATACCGGCAGTAAGACATTGCCTCTGTTTCGTTGCCCGAACATAGAGTTTACCGGGCGAACCGTCTACACCAATCTGCCAGTTGGTGGTGCGTATCGTGGGTATGGCGCCACACAGGGTCAATTTGCAATAAACGTGATGATGGACGAACTTGCAGATAAACTCGGGCTTGACCCGATGATGCTCCACCAGAAAAACCATATCCGTAAAGGCGAGTCCTCTCCAATATTTGAGGCACTGGGTGAAGGCACTGAAGGAAAACCAATGACAATCCAGTCGTGTGAACTTGACAAATGCCTCCAGCAAGGAGCACAGGCAATTGGCTGGCGAAAAAAACAACGCCACTATAGACAGGGAACATTTCCGCCGACTCCAGAAGATATAGAGAAGAAGCGCTATTTTCGTGGAGTAGGGGTTGCCTCTCTGATGCAGGGCTCATCTATCCCCGGGATAGATATGGCAGCCGCAGCAATGAAAATGAACGATGATGGTTCCTTTAACCTTCTGGTCGGTGCTACTGACCTTGGCACTGGTAGCGATACCGTGCTTGCTCAAATTGCCGCTGAAACCCTTGGTGTGAGCGTGGATAAAATCATAGTGTACTCATCCGATACTGATTTTACACCTTTTGACAGCGGTGCCTATGCATCCAGCACAACGTATCTTTCAGGCTCTGCAGTCAGGGAGTGTGCACGAAAATGTAGAGAGCAAATCCTTTATGTTGCCTGTCAAATGTTTGGGATTGAGCGAAGCCAAAAAAGAGATTTGCGGATTGAAAACGGCTGGGTCAAACTCTCCGGGACAAAAAAGAAAAAATCTTTTGCTCAAATCGCACTCTACAGCCTGTATCAGAAGGAGCAGTTTCAGATAGGTGCCATCGCCTCCAGGATAAGTCATCAATCTCCACCGCCATTTGCTGCACATTTTGCAGAGGTGGAAGTAGATAGCTGGACAGGGCTGGTTCGTGTGGTTAAATATGTGGCTGCTGTGGATTGTGGTACCGCAGTTAACCCACCACTGGCTGAAGGACAGACTGAAGGTGCTGTGCTTACCGGTATCTCCTGTGCATTGACCGAAGAATTTATCTTTGACAATAAAGGCAGAGTACTTAATCCAAATTTCGCTTATTACAAGCTGTTTGGCATCCGGGATGTCCCGGAGATAAAGACCATTTTAATTCCCAGCTATGAACCCACTGGACCCTATGGAGCAAAGAGTGTGAGTGAAATCTCTATAAATGGACCCCTGCCTGCAATATCCAATGCCATTTACGACGCCATTGGTATTCGCCTTACCCATTCTCCGTTTACACCAGAAAAAGTGCTGAACGCCATTAGAAAAAAGTATTCTTAAGAGCAGACAGCTCGTGTACGCTTCTCTATTTTACCACCCGAGGGAGACAGCGGGAAGCCACCTCTTCTGTAAGATACCTTGTAATTTCTTCAATGCTCAACCGCAGGGCAAAGCTGACGCAGTGCACAATTATCACAGGCTGGTTTTCTCGCTGTACACACGTATCTCCCGTGTAGTATCAGGGCATGGCTAAACTGAACCCAGTCCGATTCAGGGATTAGGCGTTGAAGGTCCTGTTCAATAGCAGCCGCATCGGTGTTCGGCGAGAGCCCCAGACGACCCACCACACGTATCACATGGCGGTCAACGGTTATGCCGGGTACTCCGAAAGCATTTCCCAGAACCATATTAGCGGTCTTGCGTCCAACGCCGGGAAGTCTGGTCAGCTCCTCCACAGTTTTAGGT
>JAGHBZ010000188.1 GCA_021160705.1 Candidatus Sumerlaeota bacterium | reverse complement strand
GTCATATATCATATATCTGGTTTACTCGCCATAGCCAAGCAAGACGAAACAAGACCAAACAAAAATAACCAGCTCTTTACTCTGAGCAAGATTTCAATTTCCACCCCTTACCCTCTACCTTACAAAGAACACTGAACCTGTCAAGACCACATACCACAACTCACCGGGCATAATTAATTTGACACCCATATCATTAACTACGTGAATTATCTCCTCGTAGAGTATCCATTTTATTTGCCACGGCAAATAGACGATGATTATATTATATTTTCTATTAGTATCGTCATCTTTTGCTTTTTTCTAAAGTTAATTTTATCAAAAGAATGCATATTAGTAATCTGAGCAATCACTAATTGACTCCGGAAGAAGAATATAGGACAATTATGAGGATTCTATTATGTCCAGGACGGTTATACTCATTCACGGTCTTTGTAGATTTCGCTGGATATATATCCCGCTGGAGCGTAAACTCCGAGCCAATAATTTTTCCGTCTGCTATTTCAGATATTCGCCACGCCGGGATGGAGTTATCCGTGCCAGCGAGAAACTCGCTCTGGAGCTCAGTCGTCTATCCGACGAGCATATCTATTTTATCACGCACAGTATGGGTGCGCTGGTCTTGCGTGCACTTGCACGACAACCAGTAAGACGAGAAAATCTTTGTCGGGCTGTTCTCATTGCACCACCTAATCACGGCTCTCTTATGATGAAAAAAATTACGTCGCTTCCAGTTCCTAAAGTTGATACAATTACCTCCATACTATACGGTCGTGCACGTCAGGAGCTATTGCCAGAGAACGAAGGAATAACTGAGACACTGCCACCCCCACCCTGCGAGTTTGGTATTATTGCTGGCGGGAGGAATAATAATAGGGGTTTTTCGCCGTTGCTTCCGGGTGATAACGACGGCACAATCACCGTTGCTACCACACGGATGGATGGTGCACGTGATTTTATCATCCTCCCGCATCTTCATACCCCTATCCTCTGGGCTGGGGATACTATTGAGAGTGCAATTAGATTTCTGCTTAAAGGTTCGTTTCAGTCATAGGATACAATGCCAGAGCTAAATACAGAGGGATTTGTGTTGCGAGTCTTTGACTTTCGTGAGACCAGCCAGATTGCCCATATCCTCACTCCGGAAAAGGGTAATATAACTGCAATCGCAAAAGGGGTTCGTCAGTCGCGCCCACATCCACTCATTCCTTCGCTCCTTGAGACTTTCTCACAGATTCGCCTCGCACTCTACTACAGGTCCTCAACATCTATGGCAATCATAAAAGAGGCAACACCTGTCCGTGTATTTACTGTGCTACGCCGCGATATTAAACGCCTGGCAGCCGCGGGGCTACTTTTTGAAATTATTGATAAATCTATCCCGGCTGAAAAAGAGGCTGCCTCAGTATGTAATCTTGTGGAACAATTCTTAACCACACTTGAACATCCCGGACTCTACCCCCTGCCCATCTGCGCTCAGTATCTATTAAAGTTAGTCACAGAATTGGGGTATGAGCCACAGGTAAACCGCTGTGTCTCCTGCCAGAAAAGACAACATATCCAGTATTTTAACGCAAAAAAGGGTGGTGTTGTCTGCCGGATATGTGCGAAAGAGCAGGAGGAGAATCTTATCTCCATTGACCGGGGTTCGCTGGCAATTATGCGAAAAATCCTTCAGACTGGCTATCCTGAGCTCCCGCGTTTACGTCTGACAACGCAACAGTCGCTGAACATAATCCGCATTGCTCTGGCGTTATACCGCTTTCATTTGATTTCCACGCCACTTAAGAGCTGGCACTTCTTTAAACAGACCGCTTTTAGTGAACTCTTTGAAGAGAAAGATGAATCGGACTGAACAGAAGGTGGCGGTGTATCTTTGCGGGGAGACGATTAATCGGTACAGTCTCGGAGCGTTAGTTAGTGCAATTGAAAAGCAAAAACTGAGTGACCGGATTGAGGTTCACCTCTGCGATTTTGAGCAGTGTGTTAAGAAACTCAACGGATGCTCCGAACCTGAACACAAAAAGGTCATTTTTGCCTTTTCCATTCTCACCTGTCAGTGGCAAAGGATAAAAAATATCATCCAGCCAAAAGCCCAGAATAAACCAGCAAATGTGCTCCTCATTGCAGGAGGTGCACACCCCTCAGGGAGTCCTTCAGAGGTTCTTGAGAGTGGTTTTGATGCTGTGTTTCTCGGTGAAGCTGAGACCAGTTTTCCTATTTTTCTTAGAGATGTTTTGAATCAGACCAGCTGGCGTCAAACACCTGGACTGGCTTACAGGAGCGCTGATAATAAAATTCTTCACACCGCTCCACCACCCCCAACGAATCTTGACCGGTGTTCTGCTACTGCGTTGAGTCAAAATCTTCTCGCACCCATTGAGATTACACGTGGCTGTCTATATCGCTGTCGGTACTGCCAGACACCACGAATTTTTCCTGCGCCCGTCAGACATCGCTCTCTGGAGAGTATCCTCAACGAAGCTGAGAAATTGCCACATTATATTAACTTCATTAGCCCGAATGCGTTCAGCTATGGGAGCGATAAGCCGGGCGAAATAAATGAGCGAGCCATAGTAGAAATGCTCACACGCCTCCGAGAGCGTTACCCGGAGAAGCGACTCAATTTTGGTATCTTTCCATCGGAAGTCCGACCAGATTATGTTCGCCCATCTATTGTGCGCCAGATTAAGCCACTCATCACTAACCGCTACATTACCATTGGAGTGCAGTCAGCCTCCGATAAAGTGCTTCGTACTATTGGTCGCCAGCATACCGTAGCAGACGTTGAGCGTGCCATTGAGACTCTGCTCGCTGAAGGGTTTAATGTACTGATGGATTTTATCTTTGGACTACCAGGCGAGGACGAACAGGCAGTGAAAGATACTCTGCGGTTTCTGCAGCTCTGGCTCTCGCCAAAAGTTAAAATGCGCTCGCACCTCTTTACGCCATTACCCGGAACACCTTTTGCCAATCAGCCCCCGGGCAAACTCCACCCCGCTCTCCACGAACTCCTGAACCACTTCGCCCAACAAAAAATCGTCACCGGCTGGTGGAAATAATAGCATTTCCTATTTGAAATTTACAGATTGAGAAATGCATTTCACTGGATTCATTACTTTATAACTCTTCCCCCTTTATCCCCAATATCGGCTAACGTTCTGGGAATATGTGAAGTTTGCCGTGGCAAATTTGAACGTAGCCACTAAGTGCCGAAGCCAGAACCCTTTGTTAGGCGACATATCATATTACACTTAGGGTGATATTTTATTCACGAAGAACTTGAATGCATCTGGCCATAACAAACATCCATTGACACCTCCTACCCTACCCCAAACCCAGTTTCCTTTTTCAAAACCACCTTGCAGATATAGAAACTCGTGAATTAACTTTTCATCTACTGGTGGTATCTGAAACTTATTTTTAAATTCCTTTACATCCTTAACCGGTTTATCTGAATAGATTCTTTCTAACTGTAATGCAATAGGAGTCCACTTATCATAGGAATATCCGAAAATTCTTTTCAAATAAAACAGAGATACCTTATTCTCATCGTCCGGTTTTAAATCTATAATCAGTTTGTGTGTGTTTCTATTATAACCAAGTGCCTCAATTAATTCCTCTTCTGTTATCTCCCATCCTACCGCATTACTTCCTTTATAACTCTTTATTTTCTTCATTGCTAAAGAATATATAGGACCCCTTTTCCCTGCAAGAGATACTTCCTTTTCTTTGATGATTAAATAGTTACCAATCTTCTCGTAAACTCTAAATGCCATTTTAACTCACTTCCTGTAAAATTATGTTATCTAACTTTAGCGGATAAGAGAAGTTGCCGAAGGTAATTTGGGCAAGATAAAATTTTCTCTTTTATCCGCCGTTGGGCGTAGTTGCCATTACTGGTTTTTAATGCGAATCCTTTTAGCACGTTCTTCCAATCTTTTCGCTTCCTCTTTCTTCCCGACCTTTTTGTAAAACTCCGCCATATTCTCCAGAACAGTCGCCACACTGGGATGGTCTTTACCAAGGGCTTTTTCCATTATCGCCAATGCCCGCTTGTAAAGGGGCTCGGCTTCGGCATATTTGCCCTGGGCTCTATAAAGTCCAGCCAGATTGTTCAGGTCTCTTCCAACATCTGGGTGGTCTTTCCCAAGTGCCTTCTCATCTATTGCCAGTGCCCGCCTGTAAAGGGGCTCGGCTTCGGCATATTTGCCCTGGGAATAATAAAGTCCCGCCAGATTGTTCAGGGAGGTCGCCACATTGGGATGGTCTTTACCAAGGGCTTTTTCCAATATTGCCAGTGCCCGCCTGGAAAGGGGCTCCGCTTCGGCATATTTGCCCTGGGCTCTATAAAGTTCCGCCAGATTGTTCAGGGAGGTCGCCACACTGGGATGGTCTGGCCCAAGGACTTTTTCCTTTATCGCCAATGCCCGCCTGTAAAGGGGCTCGGCTTCGGTATATTTGCCCTGGGTTCTATAAAGTTCCGCCAGATTGTTCAGAGATTGCGCCACTTTGGGATGGTCTGGCCCAAGGGCTTTTTCCAATATTGCCAGTGCCCGCTTGGAAAGGGGCTCCGCTTCGGCATATTTGCCCTGGGAATAATAAAGTGCCGCCAGATTGTTCAGGGATGTCGCCACCTTGGGATGGTCTGGCCCAAGGACTTTTTCCTTTATCGCCAATGCCCGCTTGTAAAGTGGCTCAGCTTCGGCATATCTGCCCTGGGCTCTATAAAGTTCCGCCAGATTGTTCAGGGATGTCGCCACCTTGGGATGGTCTTTACCAGTGGCTTTTTCATATATTGCCAGTACCCGCCTGTAAAGTGGCTCGGCTTCGGTATATTTGCCCTGGACTCTATAAAGTTCCGCCAGATTGTTCAGGGATGTCGCCACATCGGGATGGTCTTTACCAAGGGCTTTTTCC
>JAGHBZ010000231.1 GCA_021160705.1 Candidatus Sumerlaeota bacterium | reverse complement strand
TTTTTGGGGGAGTCATTGGGACGTATTGTGGAATGTTATCTTCGGTACTATGCAGGATAGTGGTCGGTGGATGATGCTCAACAAACTCCTTTTGTCACAAAGTCTCTATCTCTCCAGAAGAATACTTTTACTATAACACACTCTCAGCCTGATGGTAGACTTTCTTAAATATACTGCCAACATCGTTTATTTAGTTGTGCTTATCCTTTTAATCCTGCACTCCATCCGTACTATTTCCCGCCACCCGCAATTTGCCCTTTTAGTCTACAGGAGTTCGTTTTTTATCTTTCTGCTTCTGGGAATAATAATTACCGCGCTCACAATCTATGCTTTGCTAACTGGTATCTTTATCAATATAATTTTTCTGGACATTACAACGACAGCGATAACAGCAGCGGTCATACTTCCCGGTGGTTGGACAAGTGCTCGCCGTATTAACATTCCCCGTGCAATCTGGCTACGCAGGAGTTACCGACGCTACAAAGGAGTGAGTGTCAGAAGATTCCTGGGCGTGAGTATATGTGCGGGATTCCTTTGTGTTATCTACACTGCGGCATTATTTCATATATTTTCTGGACATATAAATCCCGAATTTCTGGAGGAATTGAGACGCTCTGGATTAGAACAGCCCGGCACAGAATTGATACAAGTAGCATCGGTAGTTGCAGCTCCGTTTACTGAAGAAATCATATTTCGGTTTGTCCTGATAAGTGTTCTGCTAAGTCGGTTCAAACGTATCACATCCTTCAACACTGCGCTTGTAGTGGTGCTAAGCAGTCTCTTATGGACACTACTGCATACTGGAATGACGCTACCTTTTGGCGTCAAAGAGGCGCAGATATTTGGCACTGGGCTGGTGCTTGGATGGTTGATGTTGCGCTACGGACTGGAGGCAAGTATTATCGCTCATATTGTCTTGAATCTTAATGTAAGTCTGGGGATTCTTTTATTCTAATGGGGCTCAGAATCTGCAAATGGCGCCTGACGTAAGTAGCCTCAATCTTCGCTATTGCAATTTAAGGATAAGCATTAGGAAATACTAAATGAAACTGAATCGTCGGACAATTATCAGTATTCTCATTGTAGCATTCTGGCTGGTGATGGTCTATACGTTGCTGAACCGATATGTCTTCACCGACATTCCGATGACTGCCGATACTACATTAATTACACCTGAGTCTCTGCTACAAGAAAATGTCCAGTATAAAGAATGGATGCAGTTATTCGCACATCATACACCAATAGGGATATTCCACACCAGCCTTGAACCCAAAAAACAAAAAGGCATAACTCTCTACAAAGGAAAAATGGACTTTATACTGAGTATGGGAAGCACCGTGCCAAAGGTTAGTATACGAGGGATTGTTGAACTGAATGAGCATCTTGTTCTACAGCAATTATATGTGCTGGCACGACTACTCAATGTTGAATGGAAAATCTTTGCCATCGTAAAGAATAAAGAAATGCTTTATTTAATGCAGAGAGATGATGAATCGTTTGTCGGCACAATAAATATGAAATCACAACCAACACTTCTGGATAGTGCCAGTAATCTTATTAGCAGAAGATTTAATCTAATTCCCGGTGTGTCATATCGTATTTCGGTCTTTGACCCGATGTGGAATTTTAACGCAGGGGAAATGGTCATCACAGTTGTCGGCACTGAAAACCTGATAATTGACAATGAAGAGGTGGAAACTTATAAGCTCATAACTACTCTGGGCTCATTACGTATTGTAAGCTGGGTAACCAGAGACGGCGTAACAATTAAAAGAACTATTGGCAATCAGCTGGAAATGGTGAAAATACCAGCCAGAAAGGCTATTGTGATGTTTCCAGAGTTAGGGCAGGAGCTGGAGTTTCCAGATATAAATCTTGATGAACTCAGTAAATCCGCTGAAAAACAGAAAAAAGGAAAACCCTGGAAGCCTTTGTCGTTAATCACCAAATTGATGGGGAAAAAGGAATAAAGTCAATGGTAGCAATCCTGACATATCACCACATTGCTGAACCTTGTCAGGAGAAAGCTGGTGCTGGTCTTTATGTAAGCCCGTCAGAATTTGCCGCCCAGATGAATTTCCTTAAAGTGAGAGGGTTTTCTGTGGTTACACTGGATGACATACGAGAACATCTGCTCGGCAGAAATTCACTCGCCCCAACATCTGTGGCAATTACATTTGATGACGGATACCAGGACGTTTATGAAAATGCATTTCCTGTGCTGAGGGAGAATGGGTTTACAGCAACCGTTTTTCTGATTGTTAAAAGGCTTAAAGAAGAGAAACCCGGATATTTGAGCCTGAACCAAACAAAGGAAATGCTCTCAAGCGGTATTTGTTTTGGCAGTCATACGTTAACGCATCCACGTCTCACCCGTTTGCCCGAGGATGAACAATACCGGGAAATAGAAGGTTCTAAAAAAGAACTCCAGGAAATGCTGGATACTCCAGTACACTGGTTCAGCTATCCTTATGGTAATTTTAATCAGTTGACAATAAAAAAAGTGCAACAGGCTGGATATAGAGGAGCCGTCTCTGCTATAAGGGACAATCGGTTAAGACCAGCTGAGTTATACTATCTCCCGCGAGTGATGGTAATGCCCGGAATATCTATCAAAAAATTCAATTATTATTTTTCGTATTACTATCATCTGGTACACTGGTGGAAAAACCTCCGACGGTGGAAGATTTAGATTTAATACACTTCCCACAGATAACTATGAAGATTTGTATTGAAAAATGAAACACCTGCGAATCCTTCATACAAATTTTTTACACCGATGGGGTGGTCAATCTAACAGGATTTTTTTGTTATGCAAGGGATTACGTGAGCGTGGGCATTTTGTAATGCTCGCTGCCCCCAGAGATTCTGAGTTAATCCAACGAGCGAAAAAAGCCGATATACCTGTATTTGCAGACGTCGGGTTTAAGCGTGGGTTTCACCCTTTAAGTATGCTCTCCGATGCCAGAAAATTGAAACAGGTGGTCACCAGATACCAGATTCAAATTATACATACTCATGGGTCACAGGACTCCTGGGCTTCAGCACTGGCTTTCAGAAGGAGGGTCTCGGAGTTCCCAATTCGTATACGTACACGCCATAATCTCTTTCCAATACGTGACCATATCTTTAATCGCTGGCTCTACGGGAGATTTTTTAACCATATTATATGTATATCTGAGCAGATAAGAAAAGATTGCAGAGCCAAACCCTATATTAATGCAGAAAACCTTAGTGTAATTCATAGTGCAATTGCACCTGAAAAACTTCGTTCTGTCAGCGAGGATGAAAAAACTCAGCTCAGGCAAACTCTGGGGATAAAAGATGAACTGGTCATCGGCACAGTAGCGCGCTTGCGACCTGAAAAGGGTCTGGATGTCTTGCTCAGAGCAATGCAAACGGTCGTGAAAAAGATTAAATCAGCGAAATTGCTGATTGTGGGTGAAGGCTCAATGAGAGATGCACTGGTAAATGAGACCCGAAGACTCTCACTTACGGATAAAGTAATCTTTGCTGGATTTCTGCACGATACCACGCCAGCCCTTGACGTGATGGATATATTTGTAATGCCCTCGTTAAGCGAAGGATTGGGCACTGCACTGATGGAAGCCGCTGCACGGGGTTTACCTATTATTGCTTCGCAGGTCGGTGGCATACTGGACATCATTGAACATAACGTCTCAGGAATACTAGTAAAGCCAAATGACCCAGACTCTCTGGCACAGGCAATACTCACACTAGCCGCAAATAGAGAACTGGCACGGTCTCTGGGCGCTACAGCGCAAAAACTCGCCATCCAGTCTTTCTCTGTTGAAAGACTGGTCAAAGATACTGAGGCACTTTATCTTTCATTACTGGAGAGAATATCGCATTCGCAGTAAAGTGCTCAAAGATAGAATTTTCCACTGCACCACTAAACTTAGAATTCCCCTGATGTCTTCTGAGAGTATTTTTTAAAAGTTGACATAGCCCGGTGCATTAGATATTAAAACATTTATATTTTTACAGTTAAAAGACATAAGAGATAGATTAAAAAATATCCTGTTTTTCTGACAGCAAGTTTCTCAGGAAATATACTCTTGAGAGACGATTATTTTGTAAAGTGCAGATATTCTCAGCAGAGAATGTTAGGGATTTTTTAGGAAGTTAACTTGTTTTTTATATGTTCCGTATTAGACTGCAACAGGAGGTGAAAAAATGCCAGTAGAAGCCTTTGTATTGGTAGAGTTAAGTGGTGTGGATGCCAAAAAAGCCATTGAAACTATCAGGGCTCAGGAGGTGGTTAAAGAGCTCTACATTGTTACCGGTCCATTTGATATTATTGCAATCATTGAAGTGGAGGACCTCTCCGAGCTCGGGATAGTTGTGCTATCCCGAATCAGGTCGGTACCAGGCGTGGTCAAGACAACCACCTGCATTAAGGTACCAGAAAAATAACTCGTTTACGTGGATTAAATTTTGTACAGGTATTATGAACCTTGTAGAGTTATTAAAAGAAGCCATTGAGGTTAATGCCTCTGACCTTCATATTTCACGAGATGTTCCACCAACCGTGCGAGTGGATGGGGAGTTGCGTTTTTTAGAGTACCCACCACTTGCTCCTTCTGAATGTATGCGGTTAATCTACAGTGTACTCAACGATGAGCAGCGCGCAAAGTTTGAAAGGGAATGGGAGCTGGACTTCTCTCTGGAGATTGACCAGGTGGGTCGGTTTCGTGCCAATATTCATCGTCAACGTGGCACAGTGGAAGGGGCATTCCGCATTGTGCAGGAGAAAATTCGTTCCATTCAACAACTGGGATTACCCTCAGTGGTCTCGGAGTTTGCACGCAAAGATAATGGACTCGTCATCATTACCGGTCCTACTGGCTCAGGAAAAACTACTACGATGGCAGCAATGATTGACCAGATTAACCGGGAACGTCGCTGCGTTATTGTGACAATTGAAGACCCCATTGAATATATCCATCATCCCAAGTCAAGTATTATTAAACAGCGCGAAGTCTATCAGGATACCAAGAGTTTCTCGGATGCACTACGCCACGTACTTCGTCAGGACCCTGATGTTATCTGCATTGGCGAGATGCGAGACCTGGAGACCATCCAGACGGCCTTAACAGCGGCAGAGACCGGGCATTTAGTCATAGCCACTCTTCACACGCCCGATGCAGTCCAGACCGTTGACCGCATTATTGATGTGTTCCCGCCTCATCAGCAACAGCAGGTCCGCATCCAGCTCGCAAATACTCTGCAGGGCATTGTCGCACAACAGCTTCTGCCAGTTGCAGGTGGAGGCGGCAGAGTCGTTGCAGTGGAGATACTCATCGCAAACGTCGCTGTTAGAAAAATTATCCGTGCAGCTAAATCCGAACAACTAATTACGCTCATTCAGACCAGCTATGACCAGGGTATGGTCACTATGGATAAATCTTTGAAAGAACTCTATACTAAAGGACTGATTACTTACGACGCCGCTATCAGTAAGTGCAAATATCCTGAAGGGTTTGACGCCATTTGAGGGTATTCGTTTCAGAATTTTCTGACATTGCAATTCTTCGACTCGTCTCCTGTTTTTGCCCGAGCTGAGGAAGAAGGGTCTACTTTCTCCTCTGAATCTTTTTTTAATCTATTCTCCAGTTCTTTTATAAGAAGCGCCTGATAGTTGAGCAAACGATACAATGCACGCACCTTGACCATCAAAATTTCAAGCGCTCCGATTACCGCAATAACCAATAGTACTGACCAGAAGACAAGAAATCGGAAAAACAACTCCAGGTTCTTTGGGGGCAGTAAATAGAGAACTGTAAGTATGAATCCTAACCCAGCAACAAATAAAAGCGTCATCACGAGCATCTCCCACCATTTTATCTGGAGTCGTTCCTTCAAGCGGTAATATTCCTGAATATCTTTGAGCTTGAGTGTGGCGGAGAGCTCGCGACTGAGCGACTCTGGTCGTCTTGGATATGGTCTGCGTAACATTGCTCACGTCCTTCTAAAAAACTTTATCCCCCCGCTATTCTGCTCTGCTATTGTAAAGCACTCTGGTCACATCCACATACATATCCTCCATCGCCACAATTGTGGATAGCTCTTTAAAGACCGCTGCACCTGCAATGTCGCCCAATCCGGTCTCCCACTTATCAATACTCTCAACGATAAAGCAGAGCTGGTACCTACCGGGTTCACCCAGTAGAGGATGTTCAATCATACACTCTCGTGTGCCCCAGCTTTGAAATTTTGCGAGGTTTGTCTTTGCCCAACTTATGAGTTCATCTGCTGTCTTTTCTGGCAATAAAAGAATGTCATAGCTCACCCTATACATTAGTTTTTCTCCTTATGCGAAATTGAAATCAGATGATAGTAAAAAATATCTACAATTTTTGCAATAAACATCTGAGGAAAATTTAAGTGGGTTTATTGACATTTTGTCATTGAAACAAAGTTAAAATTGAATGATAACATCAAATACTAATATCTTAACTCCATAATTCATTGAAAGGGGAACAAAATGGAATTAGGAGTAAGCTACTTTGGTA
>JAGHBZ010000276.1 GCA_021160705.1 Candidatus Sumerlaeota bacterium | reverse complement strand
TTAACGAGTGTATTGTATCGTGCTGTACAATTATGATTGTGTACCAAAAAGAGTTATCTTTTCTTTAATAAATGCATCCTCTTCTATCATACTAAAAAGTATTGTATTCTTAAGATTATCAGCAAATCAAGGAAAAAATTATGAAAAAGAGAATAAGAATATCTTTTGCAGTGTGTGTGGTCATAATTATTGTGATTGTCTCCATACCCTTCGCGAGTGTGCAGAGTTCTGGTGTACTCTCTACTGAGCGTTTAAACATAGTGGTCAGGGAACTACGTTCCGAGGTTGAATCACTGCGAGGGTTAAGATTTAAGAGTCCTATAACATCTCAGGTCGCCACTGATGAAGTCATACGGAACTATTTAAAGGAGGAGCTTGATGAAGAACCGGTCTTGAAAAAAGAGAAAGAGTTCAATTTAGTGCTCCAACTGTTCGGCTACATTCACAAAGAATTAGACCTGCGTAAGACATATTCACAATTGCTTGAGGAGGAAGTCGGTGGCTTTTACGACGAGAAGAAACATTGCCTTTTTATTGCTGAGAACTTTAGTGTAGATGACCAGGTAGCAAGAACCATACTTGTCCATGAAATGTGCCACGCCTTACAAGACCAGTACTTTAATCTTAACCAACTCCTGGAGGCTCGGAAAAATAATGATGATAAATTACTTGCTCTAATGGCAGTAATTGAAGGCGACGCCACCATTGTTATGAATGACTATATGCAAAGGACTTTCTCGCTGAAAACTATTTCAAGCTGGCTCAAGACCTTCTCATATAATCATAGAGCATTTCTCTCCACGCCATATTTTATTCAGCAATCGCTTGTATTTCCTTACGTACAGGGCTTAATATTTGTGAATCAGGCAATATTATGTGGGGGGTATTCTCGCAGGAATGCTTTATTTCGTTCGCCCCCTGAAAGTACTGAACAAATAATTCATCCTGAAAAATACCTTATCCCATCTGAATTTGACGCCCCAACTACCATAACCATACCAGAGTTCTCTTCACAGCTCGGGGAGAAATGGCGTCTCTGTCTGGAGAACAATGTTGGGGAGCTAATGGTTCGTGTACTCTTTGAACAGAATGATATGCGGAAAAATGCATACAAACTTGCTGAGGGCTGGGATGGCGACTGGTATCAGCTATACACGTGCCGTTCTCTACCACAGAAAGCGGATTCGCAGATGCGGTATCTGCTTATCTGGCGTTCTGTCTGGGACTCAGACGAAGATGCACAGGAATTTTTTCGTGGATTCTGTCGCCTGCAAAGAAAACTCCACCCAGATGCTCGCATACATCAGGAGAAGAATCTACTTACTTTCTCTACGGGCTTAATGATAGCAAAAATTAAGGTAGATGACTTATGGGTAGATTTCTTTATCACAAATGCCGAGCCCATTATTATCCAGCGTGTAGAGGGGCTTATTAGAAAAAGTCTCTTGCATAAGAATAAAAACTAATTTGAAATCGTCCGCATATTTTGATAGCCTTCACCATTCATAATATTTCAAAAGAGAAATACTTTAATTAGTATTTACAGGTGAAAGAGTAATAAAGAAGGAGGATTTGGCAAATGGAAGCATTGGGAATGATTGAAACGAAAGGGTTGGTTGCAATGATTGAAGCGGCAGACGCTATGGTCAAAGCCGCTCAGGTCGTGCTGGTAGGATATGAGAAAATTGGCGGTGGGTACGTGACCGCATTGGTCCGTGGCGACGTAGCTGCAGTAAAATCCGCTACAGATGCCGGTGCTGCTGCCGCCAGAAAAGTTGGTGAACTTGTCTCTGTGCATGTGATACCGCATCCTCATTCCCAGCTCGATGAGGTGCTGCCCATAATACCACCTTCTAAGAAATAAAGTTTTGCACTATAAGATATGTTATGGTATCTCCGGGACGGTGTTATTATGTCTTCAGGTTTAAGTCTTTTAATGGATATTGATGCCGAATAAAGGCATTTTTATGCGTCTGGCTCTCTTAGCGACAATTGATAATATACATACACGACGCTGGATAGATTTCTTTGTCCAGCAGAGAGATATGGAGGTCTTTGTTCTCTGTGACCTCCCTGTTCAGACACACCCTGCGGGTGCGACTCTCATCCACCCGAAGATGAACCTGCTTACCAAGGTCATTGCCTTCAAACTGTTTCCTAAACCTTATGGCAATAACGTCTTTAAATTTTTAGCTTATCGCCGGGAACTACGCAGAATTCAACCTGATATTATTCACGGATTTGAGCTCCTGGGGTATGGGCTGGCAACCGTTCTCTCCGGGTTGGATGTCCCAACTGTGCTCACGCCCTGGGGGAATGATATTTTTGAACTCCCACATCGTTCACGAATTGCTCACTGGATAGTGAAAACCTCACTACATCGGGCTGAGTGTATCACCACCAATATGCCCGGTCTGGAGGAGCATCTCCATCAGGCATTCGGCATCCCGTATGAAAAAGTTAAGGGATTCTCCTGGGGTGTGGATACCAATGTTTTTCGTCCTGATTATGAAAAAGAACCCGCTCAAGGCGAACAGGGGCTACGTAGGCGTCTGAATATACCCCCTGACGCCCTGGTCGTCATAAGCAACCGCCAGATGCAACCCTACTGGGGAATAGAACATATCCTCCGAAGTGCAGGTATTGTGCTCAAATCCTCACGGCAAATAAACACACGATTTCAAGAAGTATACTTTGTCTTCCTGCGTGGTGCAGGCTCCGGGTCATTCGCTACACAGATGAAAACTCTGGCACAGGAGCTCCACATCGCTGAGCATTGTCGGTTCATTGATAAGTTTCTCACGCCAGTGGAAATGGCAGAGTATCTCAGGATGGCTGACATATTCGTCTCCGTGCCACAGACTGACCTGCTGTCTATCTCTGTCCTTGAAGGTATGGCATGCGGATGTATTCCAATACTGGCTGATTTACCCGCCTACAGAACAAGAATTACCGACGGCGAGAATGGTTTTCTCGTCTCTGGCAACTTACCAGAGGCTATTGCTGACAGAATTCTTTATGTGATGGAACATCCGGAATTAAAAAAGCAATTCGCTGAGAAAAACCTGCATATAATCCATACATACGACAGCTGGGAGCGAAACGCACCAAAGATGCTTGAGATATATCACTCGCTTATCCAGAATCGGAGAGCCACACAACAACACTGACCACCAATCACGTCATCTATAATTCACCAATCATTAGCGAACTTTCTGAAATTTATAATGAGGAAAGTAAAGATTTGGTATGTTCCTGGTTTCCAGAAGCGGCATTTACACACTCATTCTCAAAAATAAAATTCTGAAGAATAAATTCAACCTGACATTGAGATTGTTCTTTATTCTCCGCCGTGCCGACACCGTCACGCAAAGAAACCAAAAAATTTTTTCTAAGATAGTATATTTTCTACTTGATTCTTATTACTAATATTATCATAATTATAAATGTTCGTTTATGTGACGTGATGTATTTTCGAGATTTTACCAATAATGAGAATTTTAGGACAATTATAACTTCTCTTAAATATCTTCAAATGACGCCGCTAAGAAGAAGGAGGAACTTCCAAAATGCATTACTTACATCCAATCTACCATAGCAACTCATATCAGGCAGGCTCAAGGATTGATATTGACCGAGAATTAACTCCCACTCTGGATGATGAAGACCTGGATTATTTGCTTGACTCCCTCAGCGAAGAACCTCAATTTGTCGAGCGCGTATCCCCGGTAAGTGCTCAGGTCGGTCAGGAAATAATAAATGGCAAAAACTGGACTGACCTGATGGCGAAGAGCTATCGTGTCTTTAGCCGTGTGCTTTCCAATATCGCTGCATATATTCATCAGACGTTAATCGATAACTTCAAAGAAAAAGAGATGGTTCCCTTTCACTCATTGGCGATTGACCCGGATACAATGTGTCGTATCCTTAAAATAGATTATGAGACCGGCGAATCCACGTATATTCGGTTGCTTAACTTATACTCTTCAGGCGTAGTGGCACCAACTCTCACGGTGCCATTTCACGTACTCCTACCTTTAGTTGAGGAGGAGTATGACATACGACTCCTTGTTCGGATTGGAATTCTCTTTTACTGGAACATCTTGATGGATTACCACCGACATCTCCGAGAGAAACTCGGGGAGAAAGATTTTGTAGTAACCATCTGGCTACCTGAAGGGGGCTACAGCCGGCGTGTCCTTGAGATTTTCTATGAAGAAATAACAAAAAAATGCAAAAAAGAAAAAATTAAAAACCCGCATCTGGTGCTATTGCTTGATAATGAACAAGCCTGTGATGATGCCTCGGACACGCTTATGAAATCCTGGAATGTTATCCCCCTGAATAAGTCCAAGAACGGTTTCGTCTCCGTGGTGTTTAAGAACCGCAATTTTAGTGACTGGATAAATCGCGCCACTCCATCAGTGAAGAAGTTAATTGACCGCACTATTGCGAAGAACGACACAGAGCTGAATAATCAGCAAATCCACTATTGTTGGGCACATTTCGAGAACATTGAGGCACTGGCAAAAACCACAAAATCCGTTGAACACTTTGAACAAAAGATTATTAAACTCACGGAACTCGGCTACCTGTCGCTTTCTCCGGATATGTTCGTCCGACGAAAACTCAGTGCCGCTTTTAGCCGTGCGGAGTATGAACCCCGCCAGGTTGAGATGAAGGATAACACCGGGTGGCTGGACTGGCATTCACATAATATATCACTTGGTCGATGGGAAGGTACCTTGGACAGCAACGTTGAATATAAACTCGTCGATGAAAACCGTCCTTACCAGCGAATAACCAGTGAAGGCAGACTTGAAGAACTCGGTCCCCAATGCTGGAAAATCGCTTTTAATAAAGCCATTAGGAATTGTGTGCGTGTGGTTAAAGGTGACCCGCAAAAATTAGATTCGGGTATGCTTGGGGTGCTTGCGTCATTAGTCCCGTCTAAGGATAAAAAAGTCGTTCGCTCTAACGTGGAGGAGTTCCTGGTTCATTACGCATACATCCACTGGCGTGAACATTTTCTACATCAGGGACTCAGTGAAGCAGATATTTACATAATAGAGCTGGTGGAACAGTATCTCTTTAAGGGCACCCGCCGAACCCCTACTCCGCGGGAGTGTGTCATCGCCGCTCTTGCAGCACAGGCATACTATTTTAGCCTTGATGCACTCTCCTCAATCGCTACTACCTGGGAAAACTTTGACCAGCGCGCAACGTATCAGAACGTGGTTATGGCAACCCTGGCTCTGGTCAATGCTATTTATATTTATCGCTGGCTCGGGAAAAAAGAAGATGAAAAAAAGGCGTATGCCACTCTTAAAAGCGAACTCCTTGAGTTCCACAAAGCATACGATAAATACAAACTCGCTGAATACGGCGTCACAAAAGAAGAATGGGAGGACGCCATCCACTCAGAGGTCGAAGAAAGCGAGATGAACGTGGTTGAGCGAGCTGCCTACAGGATTGCCGCCCGTAACCTCCGTCAGCTCGGGTATAGAAAAGACTTAACTCGCGAACACGAAGAGTTGACCTGTAATACCGGGCATATCTGGTCAAGCGAAATTGAGCATGCAAACTTCAAATGGGAGAACACTCTATTCTGCGGTATCAGAGAAGAATAACCTCTACTTCTAACTAAAATCCTAAAATGTCAAAAAGCCCTTTACCTGCCAAAAGTGCAAACATCTATAAATACTCAAATCTCCATTGACTCAAGAAGCGGAAGACGGTGTCTTAACGAGGGCTATAAGGGAAAATAGATTTTGACCCAGCATTGTGGGGTTCACTGCCTGCAACGCTCTGGGCTCAATTCAATCATTACTGGCTGGTTGAATATCCTTCGAGGAAGATAATACGAAAATGATAACTAACTTACTTAGCGATTTACTTTATATGCTCATCTGGCTCTTCATAATTTCTCCAATATTTGTACTTTTTTTAATTTTTAGCTCTTTAACAGGCAAAAAAGGCAACAAAATCATTGTTGCGTTATCAATTATCTACCTGATTTTTTGGGGAATATGTATAACAATAGCTATTGTTATCCCCAATCCTCCAAGAGAACCAGTAGAAGAGCTTGGGATAGAAGACCTGCGAACACAGGCACAGGATGCCCTGAGCAAAGGCGACTATAAGCTTGCCTGTAAATATTATCGGGAGGCGTGGGAAATCTCCTACAGAAATAAGTTAAGAATAACTACAAGAAGCATTCTAAGGGAAATGACATTTATCTCCAGTCCTGAATTCTATGAATTCTGGGTTGATTTGTTCAATCTTTATCTGGAAAATGAAGACGACCCATTACTCGATGCAAAGTTAATAATTAGAGGGATGCTAAATTCTGATAAAGAAAAAGCAAAGGTGTTTCTAAAAGAAAATATGAAGAAAGTCAAAAGTGGCTGTATTAAAGGAGAACTATTATTTTTAGAAAAACAGAATTGGGAGATATAAGAAAATTTATCATATCCAAAAAAATGTTCTTAGTGTTTCTATCGGGGGGTCCAGGATTCCTCTGATGGGAGAAATTATGTAGCGGATGCAGACACAAGTAGCACAACAAATGTCTATCTCCGCGACACTGATGGCGACCACTT
>JAGHBZ010000026.1 GCA_021160705.1 Candidatus Sumerlaeota bacterium | reverse complement strand
CTTTTACTCTTGTGAATAATGACTAAATAATGACAAAAATCTTTTTAAACAAGATGTTTTCAACTCTATCTTTCTAAGTTTTTACTTAAAATTGGCTTACCCTTCTTCCTCCTCCTGAAATAAAGACTATCCAGTGACGACGAATCAAATGTTTAGGCTAATAAAACTTCCGAAATCATTGAGAATATTATGCTATGATAATCAGAAGCCCCAAATCAACATAAGATGACATTGACGTAACGGAGATGAAATAATCCACTAAATTCCGGATAGATGGCAACATAAAAATGAGTCCTTGTTTTCATTAATATTCATATATCTATCTAGATTATTAAGCCACTATGCAAAAGATACCTTTATTGCTGTCTCTACTGTATTAGACCGGGATGTACTTAAATTCTCTCGCCCATCTATATGATAGCATTTCAACAAGCGAGCAAGATTATTCATTTTGCCTCTTGATTCAGCCACACATAGGATGTATAAGAGAAAAGCAGATTGTGTTATGCCCAAGAAATGGAAATAGAAATAGAAATAGAAATATAGAAGATGCAACAGAAGAAATTGGGGAGGTCTGAATTAAGTGGGTAGGAGAAAAGTGAAAAAACAAACAAAAAACATCTCTGGCAAGCAGAGGTATCACACAGAAGAATTAATGCTCGAAACCCTCTCAGAACTTGGCAAAAGGCTTGCTACTGTTCGTACTTTTAAAGAAGCAGGATGGACTATTGTATATGCTATTGATAGGCTGTTCCGGTGGGATGCGTGCACGATTGACTTTTATTCAGCTGAGCAAAAAAAAGCAATCTCTGTCCTCTATATTGACACCGTTAATGGCGAACGCAAGGAATGTCCACCAGTAGACCTCAAGGTTTCCCTCAGCCCAATGTTCAGACACGTATTGAAAAAAGGAGCACAATTAATTTTACGCAAAGATTCCTCCACGGATAGAGAGAGTCTCTTGATACCTTTTGGGGACACATCCCGGAGGTCAGCCTCACTGATGTTCGTTCCTATAAGAAATGAGGACAGGAATGTAGGGGTGCTTTCGGTTCAGAGTTATACTCCTGATGTATACGACAGTGACGCCCTTAAGTGTTTACAGAGGCTTGCTGATTATTGCGGTGGACCACTGGAGCGAATCTTTACAGAGACAGAACGTTACCGCGAAAGCGAACAACGTCTCCAACTCCTGATGGAGGAAATATCTGCTACCTTATGGTTCACCGATAAGGAGCTTCGAGTAACGTTTTCTCAGGGGATTGGGTTTACTCCTTTTGGACTCACACCAGAGCAGATTATTGGAAAAACGATACCCGAGCTATTCCAGGGAGAAGAAACCACGTCTCAGCCTGTTCTGGCTCATAGACAAGCACTTAAGGGTAAGTCTATGAACTTTGAATGCAGACGGGATGAGAGGCATTTTGATTGCCATATCCGCACCCTTCAGGATGCCGAAGGCGAAATTATCGGATGTATGGGTGTGGCTTTTGATGTAACTCAGAAAAAACAAGATGAAGAGATGCTGAAGATGTTTACTATGGCAATTGAACAGTCGGCAGGGAGTGTGATGATTACTGATGATAACGATATTATTGAATATGTAAATCCTGCATTTGAAAAGGTGACTGGCTATAAAAAAGAGGAGGTCATCGGGAAACATCCCGACATATTACGTTCAGGAAAATATAACGACTCCTTTTATGAAAATATTAGAAAGACCATTTTAGAGGGCAATACCTATAAAGGGATAATAATTGATAAAAAGAAGAATGGTGAATTATTTTATCACGGAGTAACCATAACACCCCTGAAAGACTCAAAAGGTATTATCAGGCGAGTTGTGTTAACCGGAGGGGACATCACTGCCCGCATACAAGCAGAGAAAGCACTCCGACAGAGCGAAGAACGCCTGAGACTCTTTATGGACTCTGCCACTGATAGTTTTCTTCTTCTGGACTCAGAGTTGAATATAATGGAGGCAAATGCTGTTACAGCAACAATGATAGGCATCCCCAGAAAAGAGTTGATAGGCAAAAATCTGCTGGTTCTCTTCCCTTCACTCAGAGGAACAGAACGTGTTCGCAAGTACAGGGAAGTCATTGAGACCGGAAAGCCACTTTTCGCTGAAGATATAGCGCCATATCCCGGATTTGAGGATAGACACTTTGAGGTGAAAGTCTTCAGAGTTGGTGATGGACTGGGGATTATGTCTACAGACGTTACCGCACGTAAGGAAGCGGAAAAAGAATTAAAGAAAGTACATCAAATTTATCGTTCAGCAATCGAAAATGCACAGGGTGTACCTTATTATCTCAGCTATATCAACGATACTTATGAATATGTCGGCGAGGGTTGTGAGGAGTTGCTGGGTATTCCTGCTCACGAATTAACGCCCCGTAAGATGAGGAAGATTACAAAGGATATTATTGTAACTGACCCCAAATTACCCTCTGACCCGATTGAGTGTGGAAAAGCATTCCGACGAGGCGAAATTGATAGATATAGATATGACTTAAGGATTATCACACCCCGGGGCAAAGAGAAATGGCTGAGTGATTGTTCACTCCCACTACGTGATGAAAAGACAGGTAAAGTTATCGGGGCATTGGGTATTTTGCAGGAGATAACTGAGCGCAAGAAAGCCGAACAGGAGCTGCGAGAAAGCCGCGATAAATTGCGGCGGATTCAACTCCAGTACCAGGCAGTTTTACGCAGTACTCCCAATGGATTATGCCTGTTGAGTCCGGACTGGAGAATAATGTTTGCTAATCGCTCAATGAGTCAAATCTTAGACCCTACCTCTACGGTCACACTGGATATAATTGGATTTCCATTACAAATACTTTTTAAAAGTGAGGAGGAGTTCAAGAACTACATAAAGTCGGCTGTACACTCAATTAGAATGACCGGTATTGACAAGCGAGAATTAGAACTGCAGAGGCGCGACGGAACAAAGTTCTGGTGCGAGATTTCACTTGTGCGAATTGACCCCAGCGAGACCGCCACTGGCTACGTCGCTACCCTCAGTGATATTACCGAACGAAAAAGAGCCGAAGAATCCCTGGCAAAGGAAAAAGGAAGACTCTCTGCGACCCTGCGTTCCATTGGAGATGGTGTGATAGCAACCGATGAAAAAGGACGAATCGTTTTAATGAATCAAATAG
>JAGHBZ010000195.1 GCA_021160705.1 Candidatus Sumerlaeota bacterium | reverse complement strand
CTCTGGAAATGCAGAAGCGCCTCCGACGTGCTCAATTTACATTTACTGATTTTCTCGCACAAATGCGTCAGATGCGTAAAATTGGTCCTATGAAAGACATCATTGCAATGATTCCTGGTATCGGACGGCAACTTAAAGACATTGATATTGATGAACAGGAGCTCAAACGAATTGAAGCAATGATTCTCAGTATGACCCCTGAGGAACGCGATAATCCGCATATCATTACTGGAAGCCGTCGTGAACGAATTGCCAGAGGAAGTGGTACTTCTATTCAGGAGGTCAATAGGTTAATTAAACAATTTGAAGAAGCACGGCGAATGATGAAGCAGATGATGGAAACAGGGAAAAAACGTCTCGGAACTGTGGCGCTGCCCGGGTTTGGCGGTAGCAACGTCACCCCTTCCAAAAAGAAAAAGAAGAAAAAGAAAAGACGTTAATCGCATTCACCTTTTTCAAAATATATCATAGTAGTAAGCGTTCCCGAAATATTAATCTTTGTGTAAATTTCTGGCTTGGCTGTTCGTTAATGAACCAATGAGAGGCTTGATTTCTTGTAGTCTGACAAAAAATGCATTCTATAAAAATCTACTTGACAGGACTCTGTTTGGGAATCAAATATACTTTATAAATCTTCTTCACATTACTGCTATAAATAATACACACTGGGATAAAAATGGTTGAGGTCAATCGAATAACAGAAGCAGAGCGACTACCTCCTCATAGTCTGGAGGCTGAACGCGCAGTACTGGGGACGATGATTGTCGATAACTCCACCATCCCCAGAGTGGAGGCGCTTTTGTTGACAGAGGATTTCTACCGAACCGAACACCAGATTATCTATGAGACTATCATTGCGTTGTATCATCGTGACGGGAGTGTAGATTTAACCACGCTATGCGATGAACTGGAGCGCACTAAAGTACTGGACAAAGTAGGAGGCCCCGGGTACGTGGCTGGGCTTGAAGATTACGTTATCACCTCCGCCAATATTGAACATCATAGCAGGATTGTCTTCAATAAATCAAAACTACGGAAACTCATTGATGCAGCTTATACCATTGCAGACCAGGCGTTTAATGAAGTACAGGAACCTGAAGACATTCTGGAGAACTCCGAGAAATTAATCTTTGAAATTGCCAGAGAACGTGCAGCACGAGATTTTGTCGCAATTGGCGAGATTACTGCTGATGCGGTCGATGAGATTAGCCAGAAATATCAACACAAGCAGATGGTCACAGGACTTCCCACAGGGTATCCGAAACTGGATAATCTCCTCTCAGGACTTCAGCCCTCCGACCTGATAATAGTTGCTGGAAGACCCTCGGTCGGCAAGACGGCGTTTGCGCTTAATGTGGCGTTAAACGTCGCACGACAGAAACATTGTCCGGTGGGTATTTTCAGTCTGGAAATGAGTTCTTCACAAATCAATCATCGCTTGCTTTGTACATTATCACAGGTCTCTGGTAACAGGGTTAGAACAGGATACCTCTCAGGAATGGAACTGAAAAAAATTACCGAAAAAGCCAAATTGTTGAGCAGTCTGCCAATCTATATTGATGATACGCCGGGACTGACGGCTATTCAGCTCCGTGCGCGTGCTCACCGCCTCAAAGCCCTTGAACCCGAGCTGGGTCTGATTGTCATTGACTATCTCCAGTTGATGCATAGCGGAACAAAAGCAGACAACCGTCAGCAAGAAGTGACAGAAATCTCTCACTCGCTTAAATCTCTTGCGCGAGAACTTGGTATTCCTGTGATGGCACTCTCTCAGTTAAGCCGAATGGTTGAACGACGAAAAGAAGGCGATAAACGCCCGGTACTCTCAGATTTACGCGAGTCTGGTGCAATTGAGCAGGATGCTGACGTGGTATTATTTGTTCATCGTCCTGAACTGGACAGACGTCGTCAACTACACAGCGATGATGTACAAAGTATGCAATCACGTCCTGAACCCGGGGAAGAGTGCGAAATTATTATTGGTAAACAACGTAACGGACCCCTGGGCATCATCAATCTCATTTTTTTCCCTGATTTTACCCTTTTTGCCCAACGTCGCTAATTTTTTGTCCTCTGAAAGACTGAAATAATCAGGTTGAAGAGAGATTGAAACAGTGTATTGGACTTATCCTTTTGTCTCTAAAAAATAATTCCGTCTATGCCAGACCCCGAGGAATCTATTTTTCTTTCTCTTCCTTCTCTGGTGGGACAGCGGGTTCTTCCGCTTCTAACAACCCTGCAATAAGTGGTGCTATTATCATAGGGGTATACTCGCGCCTGGTCTTTTCCCTGGCTTGTTTTAACATTTTGCCGCACAAATCCACCACCGACATTGGTGTAGGCGTTGTCTTGTCCAGACTTTTTAGTTGTTCTGGGGTTAATACTTTTAAGGCTTTCTCTCTTGCCTCCTCTGCGATTTTCTTGAGTGCCTGTTTTTGCTCCTTACTCAGACCGAGCTCCTCGCTCCGGGCATAAAGGCATTCCGGACTATCCAGATATATTGGTGTTCTCATTATCATCTTACATTGGTCTATAGTAGTATGGTCTATACCCATCCGCTCCATCATCATTTGCATTCGCTCAGGATTCATTCTCATTCTCGGGCGACGCGCTCGTGCCCTGCGCGGCTTTTCTCTTACAGGGGTAGGTTCCATTGTCGCCTGAGAGCTGGACTTTATCTTAGCGGGTGAGGGTGTTTCCTTCTCTTGCCTCTGAGTGGTCGGTTGTTGCTGAGCGAATATCAGGCTTGCACCTGCCACCACCACTACCAGAAATCCTAATAATATAACTACGCCTACTCGTTTCATAGGTATTCCTCCTTTCTTGAATTCCGTGAGTTCAGTGGTTGTTGATTATTTTAGTTTAGTCCCGCAATTAATACAGAAATTAGTACCTGGCGGGTTTTCCGTATTGCATTTGGGACATTTTATTGTTTCAGTGCTGACCCGTGTTCCGCATTGCGGGCAGAATTTTGCGCCCGGCGGCAGGGGTGCATTACATTTAGCACAGCGACTTACACCCTCAGCCGATGGTTCTGCTTTTTTCCCGGCTTTACTTTGTTCCATAGCCTCCTTAATCATACCCGGCATCATTATTCCGAACCCGGCGCCCAGTCCGAGCCCCATACCTGCGCCTGCACCTGCACCAGCACCTGCACCTTCAGCCCCGGGAGCACCCTCCGACGCCTTCTCTATTGCACGCGCAGATTTAAACCGCAGATACTCATTAAGATTGCCAATAGCACTCATACCAGCTTTTTCGTCTATGACTTTTTGCACCTCTTCAGGTGGAGTAATTGCTTCAATCAACAGGTCAAGCAACTCCAGTCCGTTCTTGGCAAAGTCATCAGCCACACGTGATTTAAGTCCCGCAGCTAGCTCATCATAATATTTCGGTAAGTCCAGCAGTGTGTTGGTCGTCTCGCCTAACAGGTCATTTAGTCGGGCAACAATGATGTCGCGCAGGTAGTCCTGTATCATTTCTGTGGTGTAAAATCCTTGAGTCCCGACGACCTTGTTAACGAACAGCAAAGGGTCGCTCACTCTTATAGAGTAAATCCCATGCGCTCGAAGTCGGATAAGATTAAATACAGCATCACGGAATACCACAGGTTGTGCCGTGCCCCATTTCAGGTCAAGAAATGCCTTCAGGTTAACAAAAATTGCCTCCGCTTTGAATGGACTCTCAAAACCAAATGGTAAACTCAACACCCGGGTCAATATAGGTAGATTAAGGGTACTTAAGGTGTGCCGTCCCGGACCAAAACTATCCAGTGCACGCCCATCACGGAAAAATATGACTGCCTGACTCTCACGGACAATTAGTTGTGCGCCAAGCTTAAATGTCCCTGAACCACTTTCTGGAATGCGGTGCACAATCTCTTTGCCTGTCTCATCAAACCATTCTATTATTTCCAGTACCTCTGCCATTCTCTCATCTCCTGTTGTTTTTTACTTTATATTTTGATTTTGCTCATAACCAATTAGACACTCTCTTTTTACTAAACCGTTTGCAATTAATCAAGAGCTGTTTTTGTTTTTTCTGAAAAATCAACTCAGAGTGTGGTGTCCCGAAAGTGGTGGAAAAAGTATAATCAGCTTAGCCATTGTTTTGCAAGGGGAGGTGTAAGCGAGTGATATATGGAGGGATGGATTTACATAAGGAGGGAGTATTAGAGGAACCTGGGATGGTGGTACGAGTTGCGGTAGCCAGAAAGATGCTGAAGATTATGTTTTATATGCTAAAGAACAAAAGACCATTCAATGCCAACCTTAAACGGTCTCCGGTCAGCGCCCTGGGGTCACAACCCGCCTGAGTGCGAGATTCTCGGTCTGATTGCGCGACCGGTTGTCCGACACTATACTGTGCCT
>JAGHBZ010000461.1 GCA_021160705.1 Candidatus Sumerlaeota bacterium | reverse complement strand
GATAATAATTACGTCCAATATAGAGCGGATTAGAAGCGGGGTCGAAAACGACCGATGGAGAGATAGCGTCCAAGATTTGCATTTGGATTATTAACCGGCAAGATTTGCCCTTCAGTACAGGAAAAGATAATATTCACTCCGAACCCGACATTCCAGCGCGGAATAGGAGAACGAATAACTATGCCAATACTCACCGCACCTTTCTCTTTGTTAAATCCGTTTGTGCAGCTGAGGTCTGTAATCGCTATAAAATCTCCGAATTTAATCTGCTCAATCCCAAGTACATCTATAGATTTTTTGTCAGTAGTATTAAAATAGCAGAGAGTAGGGATATTAAACTGCTTGTATTTCACAACGTTGAAATAATCCGCGGGAATAAAATAGCAAACTGGCACCATCAGACGATGCCGACCAGCTTGCTGAAGCTCAAGCAAAGAGAAGACCTCAGGGTCAAGATTGAAAACTGACACAGAGGGAAAGTCCGTTAGAGCTATACCCTGCCCACGAGAGTGAATCCAGAATCGCTCCTCAAGACCAATCTTCTGGTAGACACGCTCGGGAAAATCAACTATCACACCCCCTGGTACAGCACAGGAGGCACCCACCACCACACCCTCAAGCGAAGGAGAGTCAGCGGAGAGGAGTTTGACTTTATTGCCAATAGAACACACACTCGCCAGATTGGTGGAAGGAGTATAAGATTTTTCACCTGAGGCTGAGGCAACTACCACAAGACCAGGTTCAACAATTTGCTCAGACCAGCCAAACACAGGGTCTCCAATACGGACATTATAGGTGAAACCACAGAACGGCAATTGCTCTTTCAGGGAGGTCTTACCGCTACCTCCCGGTGGTTTGACCGCCACTAAATTGACGAGCTGTGCACCAACGCTTCGTTCAACAAGATTCTTTATTTGCAGGTTAATCATAGCTATCTGTAATCCGATTCTCAAATAGGGTGTTTCTTTTCTTTGTTATGCTTGAGACGATTATGAATCTCGTGTCGGCACTCTGCACAGAGGGTAAAAACATAGCATTCATACACTTCGTCGGTCAATTCTTCAGCGTCCATTTCTTGCATAGCCTCTATCAGAGCTTCAATTTCTGCGGTATGGTCTTTCTTCAGGTCCTCCTCTGTGAGTTCTGGGAGCTCCGCGGAGGCATAGAGCTCCAGTTTTAACTCAAAATGTATATCATCTTCTGGAATTTCCCGATGACAATAATCACATTTTAGTTGTCTCACTGTTCACCTTTTCCTTTTATTCTCATAAAATGACTAAAAAAATCCAGGACCAATTATCTCCTGAGGTCTTACTTCATCAAGAAAAATTCGTTCGACTGTCTGCCGAAGGCGTTCCGGAGTAAGCGGTCTACTGAGAAAGGCATTAACACCTAAATGTTTGCGCCAGAATGAGTCGGGTAGTGTCTCATCGGTCTCAAAATCCGCGGTTACTAAAAATAAAGTCTTTTTCAATTGTTCTGAGCCTTTCAGACGCTCTACCAGCTCAACCCCATCAACCCCGGATACCTGTAAATCAATAATAAGCATATCAGGGGGGTGCTCTATAACTTCTTCAATCGCATTCTCCGGATGAGTGATTATCTCAACGTCGTATTTTTCGTCCAGAGCACTCCTGTAGAGCCGCTCAGCAACGCACTCGCGAGTTATTACTATAATTTTTGCACAACCCATATCTATTTTCCTTAAAACAAGAATCTTTTATAGGCTAATGTTGAAATTACAGCAAGTAAAAAATACTCGGCTTCTCTTTTTTGCCTCAGGGACACGTTGAACTTTTGTACAATCCTGTTTTAAGAGAGAATCTCTTTCACGGAGAATTTTTATGTGCGTTTTACAATGACAATTTCCTCTTTAAAAAATCCCACTGAATAAGTATCATTGTTCCTCTATAAGTCGTGAGAAAGAAGAGCAGAGTTTATGGTGTCCATAAAAGAGAATATGCGCTCAATTATAGCAAGACTGTTTCCTGCACGTGGAGCAAAAGAGAACGATGATATTGGTAGCTGGGGCGAAGAGATTGCTGTAGAGTTTCTCAGAAAAAAAGGTTATCGCATCATTGAACGAAACTTCAGATGTAAGAGGGGAGAAATTGATATTGTTGCCAGTGAAGGTAATTCTCTGGTGTTCGTAGAGGTAAAGACACGCAGTTCTACTCAGTTTGGTGAACCTGAGCAAGCAGTTAATCCAGAGAAATTGCGCCATCTTCAGCATACTGCCTACATATATTTACGCAAAAATAAGATTAAACCCGGAGGAGTCAGGTTTCGTTTTGATATTGTGAGTATACTTGCGGATTGGAACACAAGAAAAGTAGTGTCAATCAAACTTTTTAAAGGAACGCACTAATGATGAGAACTAAAATGCCCATCCTAAATGCCCTGTGGTAAAAATAGAATCTGTGGATAAAATGATTATTTAGCAATGCCATAGTGTGATTTGATAGCCCCCTCAGCCCTGAAAGTGGTATGGTTAGTCCGTTGAGTCCGTTGAGTCCGTTTGGTCCGTTGAGTCCGTTGAGTCCGTTTGGTCGGTTTAGGTCGGTTAGGTCGGTTAGTCGGTTTAGGTCGGTTTAGTCGGTTTATTAAGGTTCATCATCCTTATCGCCTACCACTAATCTCAAAATCTCTGAAATGTGAAGATGAGAGTTGACCTTCACAGGTTACCACCTACCTCCTGGTTTCCTGGCTTCCTAATAGAAAAAAGAACATTAATAAGG
>JAGHBZ010000090.1 GCA_021160705.1 Candidatus Sumerlaeota bacterium | reverse complement strand
GGTTTGGGTTTTCCGTCATCCTTAACGATAACGGCGGTGGTGGCAGACGTGGCTGGCTTGAGTGGACACCCGGCATCGGCACCGGCTACAACTCAAAACACTTCACCACCTGGACCCTCACCAGGTGAAGTTGCGATTACTCAGGAAAAAGCATAAATATCACTCATTTTATTCCTTACTTTCTGATGGAGGGGTTAGTATACAAAGAGTTGCCAGTCATTGACTCTTGTGGTGAGGGAGCCGCCGGCTTCTTCAAAGCGCGCCACAAACTCCTGGAGATATTGGTTTGCTATGATAGGGTCGTGAATAATAAGCACGGTCTCATCATTGTAGTTGAACCCAGAAGATGTCCAGTTTGCCGAGCCAGTGATGACTATTGGGTCGCTACCGGGATGGCGCGGGTCAATGAGCATATATTTGTGATGGATGTAGATGTCAGAACTCGCTCCTAACGCGAGAATAGAGTCAGTACCAAAATGGTCTTGCATTGCAGTGAACTTGCTATCAATGCAATTTTTCCCAAAGTTGTCAAATACGCCTTTGACCTCTACGCCATAATTGTCGTAGCGAGATTTCAAGGCGTTGACTATTGGGTCACGTGTAAACGTAAAGATACAAAAATAAATCTCATAATCAGCGGAATTAATTGCATTGATGATTTTCTCCTCAACGTTGCCAATCTCAAGTGGGGTAAAATAGACCTCATCGTCTTCATCAGTCCCCACCAGAGCAAACGTGTCAGTGGTATTATCTGATTTCTGGGTGCTGAAGTGTGCGTTGAGTTTATCAGGGCTATCAGAGTTGCTTCCCCACATCTCGTTGAATTCTGTCGTATAAATTTGTGCAAGGGTGTGATTTTTTATCTCCAGTGTGTTATTGCACTCCGTAAAAAAACCGTGATTGGTAAAATTCACTGAGCCAACCCATACTGCGTCATCCTCAGTGTTGGTATTATCGCGTGCGTTTATTATTGCAAATTTGAGGTGAAATATGTAACTACCCTGGTAGACTGGGGAAGTGAAGGCGTCATCAATCACAGGTACACCGCTGGTAATCAGGTCCTCAATCTCTGGCTCGTCAATGTAGTCGTGGTCAACAATAATTCTCACAGGCACACCACTCGCAAATCGAGACCAGATAGCATCCTTCACCTGTGAATCAGAGAGTCGGTAGACCGCAATGTCCAGTGAGGTAGTGGCTGAAGCGATGAAATCAATAAGTTTTGCACGCAAGTCAACTGTGTGAGCAGTATTGGTTGTTGGTTCTGCCCACACAGAGTTTACACTATGATTAAACCACACATCTACCTCTTTGCCCTGAACAATGTAGTTCAACAGTATAACTATTACAATTACCCAAAATTTTACTTTCTGCATTTTTCGGTTCCTCTAAGGTTAATCACACGAATAATATAATCAAATAAAAGACGAACATTTTGCTCAATCACATATCCTAAGTCAACTCTTATCTTGATAAAAAGTCTAACTAACTCCTGCTTTGAAAAATTTGCGCTTTCCTTTTCTTCGGGAAAGATATGTTATGCAAGGAGTAAAGAAACAAAATGCCATACTGGCAGTTTTGAGTATAGCAAATGAAACTTCTGACCGATAGGCAATTCTTTGAAATTCATACTTGAAGAAATCGGGAATTGGCTTTACTGGTTCTATTCTTCTATTCGGAGTGGTGAGTGTTCGCACCCGGATTCTTTATTAACGCAGCAAATTTAACAAACAGGGTCTATTCAGAGGACTTCATACCCTCCTCAAGCAATAATCGGGTGATGGGATGACTCGGGGAGGTAAAGATTTGTTCTACGGTTCCCTGTTCCACTGCACAGCCATCTTTTATCACCATTACTTCATCAGCAAGCAATTTTACATAACGCATCTGGTGTGTAACGATTATTATTGTCAGTCCCAGGTGGCGATTTACGTCTTTCACTTTTCCCAGAAAATTATAAGCTGAGATGGAGTCAAGGTTCGCAGTCGGCTCGTCTAATAATATCACTTCTGGTTCTAACATCAATGAGCGTACAATCGCCATACGTTGTTTCTGCCCCACGGAAAGTTGCTCTGCATTACGCGAGAGCAGGTCATTCTCCAGCCCTACAACCTCGCATAACGTACGGATTTTTTGCCCAACATTCTTAACAACCCGTTTGTGCAATCTTAGCGGGAGTAATAAATTGTCTTCCACAGTCCCGGAAAACACAACAGGCGTCTGCGACACAAACCCAACTCGTCGCCGCACTTCTATAACGTTCATCCGGGTAATGTCCTGTCCATCAAGTAGAATCCTGCCCGTAGTAGGGTCTTCCAGACGATTTAGCATACGCAACAGAGTAGACTTACCCGCCCCTGAGGGTCCAATCACCGCAAAACAACTCTTCTCTTTAACTTCAAAACTAATATCCCGGAGTACCTCAATCTCTCTTCGGGTAGAACTGTTCCTGTCAATCAGGACTTTGCGTTTAGAGATTTGCTCTGCTTTTATTTTTACCCCATTCACTTTTTGCTGGTTTTCTTTTTGATAAACTTTTTCATTCTCGTACTCAATGAACTTTCATACGCCTCACGGATTTTCTCAAGCTCCTCAATCGATTTTCTATAAATTCCAATAGCTTTGTCTTTTTCCATCAATTCTAATTGTAGTTGAGTTATGCGTCTCTTAAGTGTATCAAAATCCTGTTGCAATTTCGAGTGTTGTCCTTCCAGCTCTTGAAGTTGTCTCTTTAGTCGTGTACACATCTCTTCTTTTTCTTCAAGTTTTTCCCTCAATGTTCGTTCTCCCTCAAGGTCTTTTTCTTTGATAATCTCAAATTTTCCATCCGCTTCAAGAAGTTTATCCGTCAATGCCGGCACTCCCCAGACCCCGTAGATATATCCTGAGTTCAAAGAAGTATTTGCGGAAATTGAAAACACCAATCTCCCTTTCCCCGGGTGTATGTCAAACAAAGGGACATAATATTTTCGCCAGCTCCGATTGGTGTCCTCATTTGGTTTAAGTACTCGCTGAAAGAGGACATCTTTCTTCCCTCTCCTGTGAAGTTCTATCGTAAAAGTAAGCGGAGAAAAAGTAATAAAATCTCCTACCGGGATTTTTTTCACCCCAACGAATACCTGAAGAAATCCTGGAGAACGAATATCACAATCAAAGATAACCTTTGTTCCAGGGTTCTGGCAAATTGCCGGAAGTCTTTTCTCGTCAATGGTAACCTCTTCAAGAGAAACTTCAGCAGAGGAGTCAGCATCTATTATCGCATTCTCAAACGCAGCCGCAAAGTCAAAATACCCTACTGCATTCTCACGCCACCGCCTTGAGCGAATTACACAATCAAGTAAATGCAGTCGTTCATAAGCCTTTTTTATATCCTCTGGTGTCATAAACGGCAGAGCCAAAACTGACTCATAGGGACGTGGTGGTAATTCCATTGACTTGATATACCCTTTTTGTCGGCAGTACTGATAAAGAGAAGTCCCCGGCGCTGGATAATATGTCTTAACATAAATTTTATCTGGCTTAAGTTTCTTATTTAACTCAAGTGTCTCCTGAGTAAGTTCTGGTGTCTCAAGCGGTAATCCTACCATATTCGTTGTACTAATCTTTATCTCCCGCTCCCGAAGTTTTGTGGCAAGTCGCAGAATCTGCTCATTGCTGAGATTTCGCCCGGCTACTCGTCGCCGAAATGTTTGATTCCCTGTCTCCACTCCCAACCTCACTTCTTCGCATCCGGATTCTTTTAAAATGTCAATTACACCCGGCAAACTCAATCGTTCAACTGACGCTGTTATGGAAAAAGGATATGGGGAAAATGTGGTATATTTTTCTCTGAATTCCTTCAGCCAGTCTATATCCAGTGGGAATTCTTCATCGCAGAACACAACTCGGTCTATTTTTACTGTTTTGGCTATTTTTTTTATCTCTCCAACAATATGCAATGGCGACCGAACCCGATAAAACACCCCTTTGGTCTGATATACAGAGCTTAGTGGCGTTACCGAACAAAACTCACATTTATACGGACAACCCCGACTCGCAGAGACCACTACCCTACCCTCGCGATACTCAACAAGCTGGTTGTGGTCATAAATCGTGCGGTCTGCATAAGGCAGTGCGTCAAGTTTACTTATAGGTTCTCGCAGAGGTGTTTTAGCGATTTCTTTTGCTTCCTTAAGCCAGGTATTGCGAATGTTCCGCAGTCCTTTGTTTCGCTCAAGCGCCTCTGCTACCTCTAACAGTGCTATTTCAAATTCACCACCAATAATCATCTCCACCGAAGGATGTGCAATTACTGTGTCTGGCATAGCAGTACAGAGCGGTCCTACACAGCATACTATGGCTGTCGAACAAAAACCCTTCACCTGCTCCAGCAGTGGACTGATAAAACTTAACTGGTCATAATCCAGAAAAGGTACAATCAGGTGCGGACTATACTTTTTCAGGTACTCTGCCAGTTCATCTGGCCCAGGAATGGTCTTCAAATAAAGCATTGAGACTGAGTGGTTATTTTGCTTTAGCAGTGCAGAGCTAATACCTATCTCCAGTAAATTTGAATCAACTATTTCTTTGCGTAGCTCAAAATATAGGAAGAGTACGTTCACCTTTTTTCCTCTCTAATAATGTAGGCGGGCTCTTCTCTTTTTTAATAATGGGTCTTATGGCACGTTCTGGCAGTAATTTTACCAACTTGAAATAAACGGGTGGACAAAATATTATCCCTCTCTCATCTATCCGACGCAACAATCGTGCTCGCCTCTTAACATCAAAATTCCTGACCCGCACTCTGGTAGCACCCGGATAGAGTTTCATAATCTGATAAATGAGCTTCAGGGTATTTTGATTTTCACCAAGCATATCAATTTCGACCTCTAAGGTATTAAGAGCCTTAAATTCAACTTCCTTGAGTGAATAGAGATAACTCGCACGGACAAACAACTCTCCATCTTCTTTGAGAACCTTACCACCAATTAATACAGGTTCATCGCTCATTAGAGCACGTCTGGAGCGTCCATAAATCCGACGAGGAATAACTACCAAAAAACCATTTACTCCTATTACAGCCGCAATGTCAGGCTTGCATAAAACACCGCTGTTCCGCTCTACGTCATCAACTAAACCAGCAAAATGCACTTCCTTGTTCAACAGCTTTGGTGTCAATCGCCAGAGTGGTCTTACATTCATTTTATCTAATAGCTCCTCGTATGGCTCAAATCCATACCCACTAAAAATAATCCCTGTGGCTTGTTTCTCATATTCAAGAATCTGCCGTAGTGGTAACTCGGAGAGCTCCATCTGGAATGAGAAGTCCATCTCCCGCTGTTCTGACACCTCTTCAAGAGTTATATCAAAAAAATCAGGCGACATCTTTTGCGTATTCTGTTCATTACGTTGACGTGCTAACGAGACCGCTTTATCCAGTAAAGCCAGCATTTCAGAGCGTTTCTTTCCAAGTGAATCCAGTGCACCGCTCTTGATTAAGTTTGCCACAATCCGATGATTCACAAGACGTGAGTCAGTCCTCCGACAAAGGTCTACCAGGTCATTAAAAGCACCGCCTCGTCGCACTCGTTCAATCTCCGCATAGACCTTCTCTCCAATTCCTTTTATTATCCTCAGCCCCGCTCTTAGTCCTTTCTCTTCTCTTACAAAGTCAAATTCGCTGAGATTAACATCAGGAGGAAGAATATTTATTCCTTCATAGCGAAGACCTCTCAGCAATAATTGGAGCCTATGTCGCCATCTGGAGTAGTTTTTTATAACTGCCCCAAGATAATAATCAGAAAATTTTGTCATTAGATATGCACACACACACGCAAGATAACAATCTGCCACTATGCTATAAATAGAGGTAGTCTTCTCTTCCTCCTGATGTGTATTGGATTCCTTGCGAGGTGTATATTTCTGTTCCCGTAAAAGTGCTCTCGTCCGAACCAGCTGAAATATATCTTTCGGTTGTTGCCGTCGGAGCAGCGACCGCGCAGTAACACCATCAAAAAAAGGAATGCCCGTGGTTTTGCCTGTGGAGAGAAAACGATACACACCGTCATCTTCGTAACAATTATCCGGAATACGAACTACATTTTCTTGCTCCGTAATCATACTCATCGTATCTCTTATAATATTCATCACAGTGCTATGAGAAAACTGGATTCTGATAAGGCGTAATTTATCCAGCCATCCTTTAGTCACTGTCGCCAGGGGTAAAAATTCGCCTGCTCGGTTCTCCACCGGCACCAGAGAATTAATACGTTGCGACGCTATGGCGACTCCGCCTCGTTCTGGCTCAAACCGACGCGGACGTTTACCTAATGTATTCACCATAAGCTTAAGGAATTCCACATCACAAATACGCATACTGGCATCAACTGAACGCTTAAGACAATCTGAGAGCGTCCTATCGGTTTTACTCTTCACGTCGCCTTCACTCAAAGAACGTGTAAGACTCACTGGAGTCAGCCGTGCCCATTGACATAACTCAAGCAGTAAAGCTCCTTTATGCCAGTAAGAAAATTTACCTGTCCCCGCAATATGTTCCGAACCGTAGGTTACTTGCAAATAATGAAGAAGCGGTAAATAATCCTGCGTTGATATATCCAGTGTCACTTCTGCAAATTGGTCTTTCTTCTGTTTTAAGCCTGAAAACCGAAACTGAAATTTTATCGGGTCAATATCTATTATCCCCAATACATAGGCAATCACACTTGAGAGGATAGAACCAGTACGAATGGTCACATAAAGATTATTTTCCTTTGTCCACCGCCTCAGGTAATATAGAAAAATTAAAAACTCTGATAAGCCCTCCTGAAGAATATAATTAAACTCCTCATTGACTCTTTCCTTAACTTCAGAGCTGAGCGTTCCGTAGTGTTCTTTAGCCTGTTGCGAGACTAAATCCCAGAGAAATGACTCCGGGTCTCTACCGCGCTCATAGCTATAAAGACGAGGTTTGCCACTCAATTCACTCAGAAGAAGCTGGCATCGCTCCGCTATCTTGAGGGAGTTTTGCAGGGCTTCAGGCACGTTTGAAAAATATCCACTCATCTCCTCTCCACTCGCTAAATGACGCGTAGTATTATTCACGCACTCTTTCAGATAATCTTCTGCAGCCCTGCTAATATCCACAGATTCTCTGAGTAAAAACCTGTGGCAAATATCCTCTTCAGGATAGATATAATGAACGTTATTTGTAGCAACAACCGGGATGTTCAGGTACTCTGCCAATCTTAGTAATCGGAGATTGTTTCTTTGATGTAGTACATCTTGAGTTGGCTGAAGCTCAATATATACATTTCTTAGTCCAAATATGGAGACAATTCCATTTAAGTATGACTCCACATCATCCTTATCTCCAGAGGCAACCGCGTGAAAAAGCTCGTTTTTCGTACCACCGATTAACGCTATAAGACCCTGACTGAATTCTGCCAGCTCTTCTCTTGTCACCTGCTCAACGCTAAGTAACCTGCACAGATTTCTATAGCCCGTCTCCTGTTCCGCAAGCAAAATTATAGATGGATTTTCTATGTCTCTGAGCACAAAAGGAAGAACCTGAAGCTCCACACCAATGATGGGTTTTATCCCCTCAAGCGCGCAAAATTTATACAACTCCTCTACCCCAGCAATAGAATTATGGTCAGTTATTGCCAGTGCTGGCATACCTAATTCTACGGCTCGACTCACCAGTCCCTGCACAGACGATACACCATCCTCACTATACCAGCTATGTGTATGTAAATGGACAAAAGCTGTCATTATTGTTATACATCACTCCCTTTTGCTAACCTGCTACCTGCCGGAAACCATTAAGCTACATCTCTAACCCCGCTTATGTGTGCTCAGAGTAATACCATCAACACTCCTCGTCAATCTTTCCGACATATAAGCGTAGTGGCTACCCCACAATATTCTCAGCTTTTATCTTCGGTATGCGACCACGATTATTTCGGTAAATTTTAATTGTGCCTGACTCCACAAGTCAACATATCAGATTGATATAAGCTTTTTACAGATTAAACATCCAGAACTCTGGAGAGTTATTTTTTTGAAAAAGACAATAACACACTTGGCAAAGCACCTATTCATAGTGTATCATTATGACTTGTTAAGTAACAAACAAATCTCTGGTAACATCTTCAGGATTGTGAACGAGCAATCTGCAAAATATCATATTCTACGCACAATATTTTCACTGGAACGCTACTCGTGTTTCGAGGCGGTCCAGCGCGATTTTGAGCGCCCTGTGATTTTTAACCAGCTCCAATTGTACTATTCCGACTCAGCGGAAAGCCTGAAAGATTGTGAGCGGGAAATAAAACGCTGGAGTGCTCTTCAACATCCTAATCTTCCACAACCTATTGATGGCTGGGCTGAAGAAAAACGAGTGGTATTTATCTGGCTTGCACCTCGCGGAGTTGGTCTGGACTCGTTCATCAGGGAAAAGAAAACCCCTGACCTCAAACAGGCTATTGAAATCGCCCTCCAGATAGCCTCAGTACTATGTTATCTTCACCAGCAAGGTTTGTATCATGGCAACCTGAGTCCGGGTTGTTTCTCATTTACAGATGAGAAATGGATAACACTCCTCCGAACCAGCCTCCCAGAACGCCTGAATCGTATCTTTGAGCAAGCCGACACCGGTCTGAGGCAAATGGTAGACCTGGAAAAATTAAAGCGTGCCGACCTCTCCGGCTGGGGAACAATTATGGGCGCATTACTTACCAGCGACACATACTTTGGGTATAAAAAAGAAATCAATACTAAATCACCACTTCTTGATACAATTCCTCCTTCTATCAGACGCCAGTTCCCACAATTATACGATGAATTTGAATCCATTATTCTGAAAGCCCTATACTC
>JAGHBZ010000144.1 GCA_021160705.1 Candidatus Sumerlaeota bacterium | reverse complement strand
GTTTCAAGAAATATTTGATTAACTGTAGTAATCTCGTATAAGAGTAAGATATTATTTACACCGCAAAACGGAGAGAGCGTGCCACGTACAGATGAGGAGTACATTATCCATAATAAAGAACATTGAATTTGTGGTAGTAATATTGGTGATGCTTTTTTCAGCATCTTCCGGATTTTCAGCATCAATTCTTTTTGATAACACCAAGAATGAGACTGCAGGAAACGCTGACTGGATAATTGATAATGACCAGCCAATCCCTATACCGGGTTCACCATCCTCCCCGGATGACTGGATGGGAGCGTATTCAGCCTGGGGGTATCGGCTGTGGCAGGAGGGGCATACGCTCAGGACACTTTCAGGGTTTTATGACATTACGTATAATAACCCTGCCAACCCATACGACCTGAGTGGATTTGATGTGTTTATTGTCCCGGAACCGCAGAATAATTTTACCCCAGATGAGCGAACAGCTATTCTGAATTTTGTATATGATGGTGGTGGGCTCTTTATTATTGCCAATCACAATGCCTCTGATAGAGATAATGATGGGGTTGATTCACTGCACGTGTGGAACAATTTTGGGGTAAAGCAATATTTTGGACTGAAGTTTGATGAGCGACAGGTATCTGATACCAGCTCCAATCGTAATCTATCCCACCCAATTATTGCGAATTCTAATTATGGAAGTGTAGAGACCGTAAAATTCTACGCCGGCACCACAATGAGCCTGTATCCAGCAGAGAACCCTACGGTAGAAGGAGTGTTCTGGCTATCCAGTGCATCTCAGGGAGATTCTGATGTTATGATTGCCACTGCGGAGTATGGGGCTGGCAGGGTAGTGGCAATCGGCGACAGTTCCCCGGCAGATGACGGAACCGGTACACCTGGAAATAACCTTTATCCTAATTGGTACGATGCAGAGGCGACACATCCGTCATTTTTTCTCAGTGCAGTGGACTTTTTATTGGGTGTATCTGTGTCCAACTCGCCACCGAGCATTGAGGACGTGGAGATACGACCATACTCGCCTACGGTAAATTCTTATGTAACAGTATCGGCAATGGTGAAAGAGAATACCGGACTGGTAGATGTAGTCAGGGCATATTACCAGGTAAGTAGTTCGTCAGGCGAGTTCACCACGCTGACGATGACGCTCGTAAGCGGTACTGCTACTGAGGGCATCTGGCAGACTGTGGAGTCAATTCCACCGCAACCTGTCGGTACAACGGTCTACTATTATATTGAAGCCACCGATGATAGGTCTCCCCCGGCTACCGCGTATGCACCTGCTGATGCACCAGCACATACTTTTCACTACACAGTAAGCGAGTTCTCGCCCATAGACCTTTCAGGCTGGCAACTCATTCAGGAACACTCACATCAGGAATTTACTTTTCCAGCTGGCACAATTCTGCAACCTAACGGTTATCTCATTGTGGCGCGAAACGCCGAGAAAGATGCGTTTGAGAACTTCTGGGGAGTCTTGCTTCCGGAGAACTGTGTGTTTATCAATGCTCATACCATTGTCGGCGGGTATGGGTTTCCGCAGATAAACGGTGATGAGACCTTTAAGTTGCTGAACAACGCCAGTCAGTTGGTTGATGGTGAGACTATAGCCATAGCAAGGGGACAATCCATCCAGCGCAGGAGTCCGTCTGCACCAGCAGGCGACCCGGAGAGCTGGGATATACGCCCGGCACACGAGGCAACTCCTGGTAGTGGCGCTGGAACTCTCTCCGGTGCTGGCGTGGTCATCAACGAATTCAGCGATGCGGAGGGCACGGGAAATTACGTCTATGAATTCGTTGAATTGTTTTTTGATGCTGGCGATATAGCACCTGAACTCTTCTCTATCTCTGAAAACAGCAACGGAAAACTGCTCACTACCAGCGACACTCTTACTGTAAGTATAAGAGGAACACCAGGTTGTCAGGCGTGGTTCACTCTTGAGGGTGCAGTCACTGACTTGCCGATGACTGAGTACGCACCAGGGAATTATACAGGTACCTATGTTGTCCAGCCAGCCACACAGGTTCACGCTCAGCCAGTCCGGGGAAAGTTGGAAAACGAGTATGCTTATTCAGAGCTCGCCACTACCACTACCGTTAGCATAGATGCTGGGGAGGTATGTGCTCAATATCTTTTTGACGCTGACACTGAGGAGTGGACAACAGGCGGTGTGCCGGGAGTATTCACTATACCTGCCTCATCCTATCAGGAAGGTAGCCTTGTGCTTACTGCTACCGATAATACCAATACTTTTGGCTACTGGCATTCGCCATTCGCTGTGCCATTGCGAGGCGACAGTATATACAGGGTTCGTGCAACTCTACGTTCAGATGTAACGGACGCCCGACAATCGCCCACTTTTCGGCTTCGACTAAGCACAGATGATTTCCAGCAGACAACCTGTTATTTGGTTGAGAGTAGGGGTGATGCATGGGCTTCCCCGGATGTCCAGGGCAAAGATTATGATTATTATTACGTCCCGCAACACCTGGTGGCTGATGGCAAAACCCTTGAGCTGGCATTTGACCTGTTGAATTTTTCGCCTGATGACACCGCCACCGCATCCCTTGCACTTGATGAAATTTCCATTGAACGAATGCCATTGATTGTTCTCACCAGCGAGTCCCTCGTCGTTAGTTATGATTTTAATACGGATACTCAAGGTTGGTATTGTGCAGGTGCACCATCAAGGTTTACCGAGCCAGAATGTCAATGGTCATCTGCAGGAATGCTCTCTATTAAGCCTCTGGACAACACCAATACGTTTGGCTACTGGAACAGTCCGTTGATTTCACCTATGTTGCCGGATGCCCTGTACCGTGCGAGGTTTTCGCTCCTCACAGATTACGACATTCAAGGAGAACTGCCGGGACTGCGAATGCGTTTTCTGACTGCTGATTATCAACAAAGCGGAATGCTGAGGTTGGAGAGCTGGGGTAATGCTGAAGGTATGCCCACTACCAGCCCACGAGACTATGCAGTATATTTTCAGCCGTATTTTGCCAGAGCACATACTTCCATTAATGGGTTCTATATCGCATTAGACCTATTTAATTTTAATTCTTCTGATACCATTTCCGCCACTTACTATATTGACAATGTAGTGGTATCGCGTGTTGGCATTCCACCATTTCCGTAAGTCGGGTTAGTCGGTTTTGTCGGTTTCAGTTAGTCGGTTTTGTGCGTGTAATCCGTGTCTCAGGGTCATACATCCTCATTCCCAACCCCTCACCTCAAATCACTAAAATGTGAAAAATGAACTCCGAGAGAATGTCACACAATGCGAAGAATGGTCAAAAATCTAACTACACCTTTAATCCTATATTTTTAGTATTTCTCCGTTTTTTCTGGACAGCAGATAGCTAATAATTTTTTCAAAATTGAATTGTCGGACAGCCTCTCTGCCTCCTCAATTCAGTAATATCTTTTCTTCTTGATTCCTTACATTTAGAGTACTACAATCTACTTACCTGTTTTGTGGTGATTATTTATAGGCTTATCCTCTTTTTGGGCGAAAAATCAATCTCCAATCCTAACGCGGATAAGCCTCATTTTCTTCCACCTTCCGGACACCACTTGCTATGAATGGAAATGAATTTGCACAAATTAACACAAAAAAGAGGCAAAGAAAAGAAAGACAAATTAGCCACGACACGACACAAGAGTTACCTTGAGAAAAGAGGGGACTTTATGGAATAACTCGTGAAGGAGCAGGAGCAGGAGAGAGAAAAAGAACTATGTCAGGTGCCATAAAAGCAGTGATGCTGGATGCTCTGGGTACAGTGATAGACCTTGAACCTTCATTTGCTGGTGCGTTTGCTCAGGTATGTCAGGATTTTGGTTACCAGGTAAGTGAAGATGCAGTGGCGCAGGTACTGCCAATTATTGAGCAGATTGAGCAACAACGTCTAAGCAATGAGGAAAATCTTCGTGTGACCAATGAGTTCTTAATGTCACGCTGGATAAAGATGAACAAGTTTATTTTTAAGATGGTCGGAATAGATGGCGATGCAGTGAAACTGGCTGTGGAGATGGAACGAAGGTTCCAGGATGGCAGTTATACCCGTCTCTTTCCTGACACAATCCCGGTACTCTCCCGACTCCGTGAACAAGGGGTGCGTCTGGGCATCGTATCCAATGGAACGGCGAGTGTTCTTAACTGCTTGAGGTATCATCAGCTGGATTCGTATGTGGATTTTATTCTAATCTCCGGTATCGTCGGCTGGGAAAAACCCGCACGACAAATATTTGAGCTCGCTCTCAATAAAGCCGGGGTTAAAGCTCAGAATGCGGTTTTTGTTGGCGACCACTACTTAGCCGATATTGAAGGGGCTCGCCGCGTAGGTATTCGCCCCATATTAATTAACCGAAATCGCCGTCCTCACACTTTCGCCTGTGAAGAAATAGAGACCCTCTTCTCCCTTCTGGAAATACTCAAGATTAAGTAATGTTACAACTCTATCACTGCTCTACTTTATAGATACCCGGTGAACTCTTTCTTTTTGTTATTAACCTTTCTCTTTTTCTGCTTCAGGTAGATGGAGCTGAAAATTGGCTTCTTTCAGGAGATTAGCAACCAGCTTATCGCGGTATTCTTTCTGTTTCTGCTGACGACACCTGCGCTCAACGGATTGTTTGACTTTTTCATAGGGTTGTTCCTCAGGTTCTTTAATATCCTCTACCATAATCAGATAAATGTAAGCGCCAAACTCAAATGGTTCGCTAATCTCCCCGGGTTTCATCTTCTGGAGTCTGCCATTAAACCCACCACGATATGATTCGGAAATGTAACCCAGGTCACCGCCTTTGTCTTTCGTCGCTCTGTCATCGGAATATTTCTTTGCCATCTCGGCGAAATCTTCTGCGCTCTTAATCTTTTCGCGAATCTTCTCTACTTCAGCAATTCGTTCTTTCACAGCTTTCTCTCTTTCTTCTTTAGAAAGGCTATACAATTCTGGATGGATTTTTTTCAGGAGCTGTCGGACTTTATATTTTCGGGGGATGGTAAACTCATCTATGTTCTCTTTATAGTACTCTCTTAAATCTTCTTCAGTAATTTTTATTTCTTTGTCATAAAGGTGTTGCATATAAGCATCTACGTAAATTTGAATAATTCTTTGTTGAATAGCTTTTTTATACTCTTCAGACTTATCAATGCCCAATTCCCGTGCTTTGGCTGGTAGCAGAATATTACCTACCTCAGGGAGTCGGATTAATTCTTCCATCTGCTTCTCCACGGGTGTGCCTTCTTTAATGTATCTACCCAATCTTCTCTGAAACTGTATCTTAGTGAGCTTAAAGTCGCCAACCTCTGCCACAATCGCTGATGTGCTTGCGGTATCACTTGCCAGAACCTCAGGGTAGGTCTTAACCATTGGACTGCTCTTTAGCAGGTTTTTAAAATACTCATTAGCATAGTCCCTCCGTTTCTGCATTGTTAATCGTCTAACTATCATTTTCTTCACACGGTCAAAAGGAAATTTTTGTTCCTCCTGTTTGTTTAAGACCTTTATGATTCGGTATCCGACTTTCGTCTCAATGATGTCAGAGTACTTGCCTTTTGGGGTTTCTTTTGCCGCCTTAATTAACGCTGGATGTGGCGGTGGCGAGATTCTATCAGGGATTACCTTTGTTGAGGTCTTGACTCGTGAATATTTATCAACCAGCTCATCAAAGTCAGCTCCGTTTTGCAGCTCTTTATAAATTTCTTTAATCTTCGCATACACCTGTGCTTTCTTCTCCTTGCTCATCGGAACAAGTAATTTTTCACCCGGACGTAAAGGTTTAAAGAGAATTTTCTCTCTATCTTCAGGCTTGACATAACGTGGCTTAAAATCTTCCGGACTCCGAATATCTTCCTTTTTTGATGCGTCGCCACTTATCTTCAGGGCTATACTCTCAAGGGTATCTCCTTTCTGAACCTCATATTCCTCGTACGTGAGCAACAGAATCTGCTTTATCTCAAATTGAAAAGGACGTGTGAATTGCTTTATATTTTCGTTATAATATTTACGTGCCTCCTCCTCCGAAACTTCAGGTACTTTCTCTTCAATCACTTTCTTGTACAACATCTGAACCAGCACCTGATTCTTGGTATTCTCCAGTCTCTTTTTGTCTTTTTCGGGTAGCTGGAACTTTTCCTTCAAAGCTTTATCATAAATAAGTTCCTCAGCAACAATTTCTTTGATTATTTCTTTCAACCGCTCAGGGGGAATATTCTGTATTCGTGTCCCGGGTAGAAGCCTCAATTGCCGAGAAGGGCGATTTTGTAGTATAAATTCTACATCGGATACTGTTAGTTTTTTTCCGTCATAAGTGGCAAGCACGTTTTCTTCCGCTTTTTTTGCCCCTTTTTCGCCAGATTGTTCTTCTTTGGCAAGACTGTTCACATATAAAAAACAGCCAAAAATCATAACAATTGCAATGACAACGGTAAGTTTCTTCATTTCATTCCTCCTGTTTCGCAAAAGTTTATAAAACATTGTATCTTTATACAGATTTTATGTGGATTAATGCAAGCATAAAGTTTATCAGAAATTTTAGTAATGATTGAGTTATTTTTCATTTGCAAGAAAGCCATTATGTTGACTCATACCATTCCCTGTAGTGATTGAACGCTCTCCTATATTGATGACCCTTATCTCTGCCTACTGTCACATCTATTGTAAGTCAATAGAGGGAGATACATACTTACTATAATTCATTGAGTTCAGAGAGAGTTGTAATCTGGATACTATTATAGAGTTGCTCGGAGTTGGTTAGGAGGCGTTTCTGGTCATCAAGGTGAAAAGGAATAGAGTGCAGGCGTTCGGCAAGAGTAAGTGCTAACCATTGTAAGGGTAGACAAAATAAAATTGGTGTGAGTGGCTCGTCAAGCTCAGGGTGCGTAATACGAATCACACGACTTTCCTCAAGCTCAATCTCTGGTGCATCACTGCTTGTGATAAGGAGCAGATTCACTCTCAGGCTTTTAATTGCAGGGAGGAGCTCCTTAAATCGGTGAAAACTCTTTCCTGTGGGAGCGAGAATAATCACCGGTGTCTCTCGCCCGACAAGGAAGAACCCGGTATGTGCCCACTCTTCAATGTCATAGAACATTGCAGGGAGAGAAGCAGATTCAAGGAGTTTTACGGCACCATATTCCGCAGTAGCATAATTGGGTCCACCACCAAGAAAATGCCATAGCTCGTTGGGGTCTGCACTCTCCACAAATCTCTCAATCTTTGCTCTACTGGTCTCCATGGTCTCAGGAATAAGTGAACCCAAATGCTTTAAAGCGCCATATAATTTATCAGC
>JAGHBZ010000321.1 GCA_021160705.1 Candidatus Sumerlaeota bacterium | reverse complement strand
CAAAACTCCCTGAATAGAGGGAATCTATAATCACAATGACAAGACAATCCGTCCCGCTCTGCAAAGTATCTAACCAGCCATCTAAGTCCGCCGCAGAAATGTTCTCAGAAGCGTTGATATTAAACTCGTCTGTTGTACCATTTCCCACAAGGAACAGGGTCAATTTATCTGCATCGGCTGCCCAGATGGTAATGGCGTCCGATAACCCTGCCACCGTGGGCGAACTGTACACATCGTTTGAACCATCGCCGTCCACATCCTGCGATGAGGAGTTAAAGTAACGAATCTTCTCTTTTTTAATCCACCGCTCAAGGCAGGTCAGATACGCATAATTGGTCAAATAATTCGACCAAGCCCACGGCGAGTTTGTGTCGTAGTCCCCATCTCCACAGACAATAATAACTTTCTCATCTGCATTCAGCTGGTTAATATAGCATTGCTTTGGAAAACTCACACTTCCCCACACATCCTGAGCATAGATGATGACCTTATATGCACCGAGTTTGTCAAAATTGCTATATATTCCCTCGTAGCGTTCAGTGGTAGGATTCCAGATTAAATCTATCTGTGGCAGACCGATGATGGGTTGTTCCGGGTTCTGGTCTGGGTTAGGCTGGAAATCAGGTGGCACTATCGTTGCCCACACCCTGTCTATAGCGTAAATAGACGATACCTCTGATGCCCAGATGAGCGCTGAACTACCTGTCTGTATGGTCTGGTTAGCTGAGATTTTGCCAATCTGCGGTCTGTCAGCCCCGGCAATAAAACTCGCTCCAATATACATCCCCCCTGCAACGTCTCCATCTGTATCTTTATTATATACGCCGTCATTATTATCATCCATCTGCGGTGTCTGATACCTGTCCATCGCGCCAGCGGCACTGTCAAAACTCGCCGCAAGACTGTAACCTGAATACACGCAGTTAATGAAATCTGCAGTGAAAGAGACCAGACCACCACCTGCAAAGAACGCCTCCTGTGTTGGTTCAGTGCTGGCAATAGCCACACGCACTTTACCAGAAGGCGCGGTCAACTCATCCAGAAAACTCCCTGCATTACAGCAATCAACAACTAAAGTGACGGTGCAGGGGTAATTCATCTGCAAAGCATCCAGCCACCCGTCAAGGTCGCCAGCATAGAGTAATTCACTCCCATTACACCTAAAATACCCTGCACCGCCAGAATCTCCACCATGGTCAATCAAATATATCAGCAAATTATGTGTGTCGGTAGTCCACGTCTCTACTGCATACTGAAAATTTGCTAAAGTTGAGTCTGCATCAATGTCATCATCCGCACCGTCGCCATCAACATCCTGGTTTGGCTCAGGGTTAAGATAATAAATGTTCTCCTTGCTGAAACCTTTATAGAGCAACGTCTGATAACAAAAATTTGCCAGATAATTTGTAGTTTCCCATAACGGGTCAGTTGCCGTCCCTTTTGTCCCTGCCATAATTATCGCCTTACCAGCCCGCGTTATATCCGACGCACTGATGACATTTATATGTGCTCTGCCAATTAAACTCGGCGTGGTCAGGCACGTTGCCTGAATTACATCCACTACACCCGTCACCGACCCTGCAACATAATGTCCACTCACGCTATCCAGCGTCCCTCCGCTCCGATTATCCACAAAACTCCAGCTCACCCCACCCGGAACCGTTCCACTGGTGATAAAATCTATTACACCACCTGGAACAATCGTAACAGCCGAAGGGCAAACTACGACTTTCCGGGAGATATTTCTATAGAACTGTAATCCACCATATATATCTCCAATAAAAAGGTCTATATCTTCATCGTCATCAATATCAACGGCAGCCGGAGTGGAGTAAGAGTTGACATTGATATTCATAAAATCTTCTGTGAGTAAAGTAAAACTTGGTGAAGTTGGGCTACCGTCGTTTCGAAAATAATTAACTTTACCTGAACGTTCACCCACTAATAAATCAAAGTCTCCATCAGAATCAACATCAGCAAATACAGGGATACTGGCAGACCCCACATCAATAGAATTCCAGTAAATGTCGACCAGATTCCATTGAGCAGCATAAGGAGTGCCAACATTCCGATAAAAGCTAATTGTACCATCCCAGTGTCCAACAAAGAGGTCAAAATCTCCATCCGCATCAATATCAACAAACTCAGGGGCATTGAACAGACCTAATGAAGCTGACGCATAATCATCAGTGACATAAACCCATATTGGTGTCTGGGGCGTGCCATCATTGCGAAAGTAATGAAGAAAACCGAAAAAATCACCAATAAACAAATCCAGATCGAAGTCAGCGTCAATGTCAACAAAACGTGGTACTCCAGCCAGAATATCAATTGAATTATAAAGCTCAGTAACAAGATGCCATACTGGCTTTGTGACCGAACCGTCATTGCGGTAATAACACATACCATAATCAGTTGAGGATTTATAATTAACACCGTAAATAAACAGGTCCAGGTCACCGTCCGCATCTATATCGGCAAAAGCAGGAACACTCTCCTCGCCGATATCTAAGGCTAACTGTTTTCTAACAAATGAGCTCCACACAGGAGTAGTTGCGTCGCCTACATTTTCAGAATACTTAAGTACTCCTTCAAAGGAACCACACCAAAGGTCAAAATCCCCATCTCCGTCCGTATCAGCAAAGAAAGGAGTTGCGGCAGCGATATTCTGCAAAGAAACATAATCAGAAGTGATTAAATTCCATAAAGGGGAAGATACATTTCCATCATTTTGATAGAAAGCAATTTTTCCTTCACTATTGCCGATAAAAAGGTCCTGGTCTCGGTCGTTATCTATGTCAATAAACATAGGCGAACTATCAAGTCCTACATCTATGGACGAATAATAGTCTGAAATAAGCGTCCACACTGGACTTTCTTTACTTCCTATATTTTGATAAAACACTAGTCGTCCATAATGGTTTCCAATAAACATATCGTAATCGCCATCATTATCAATATCAGTAAAAGTGGGGTCAGATTTATCACCCACATCAATAAAATCATATACCCCAAGGACTTCAACCCAAAAGGGTTTTAGTGATGTGCCATCATTCCGATAGAACCGAATTGTTCCATCTTCCTGTCCTATAAAAAGGTCAAAATCTCCATCTGAGTCTATATCAACAAAACAAGGTTTACTGTTTCCGGAGGCAACATTGATAGAGGCATAATTTTCTGTCACTAAACTCCAGCTGGGAAATTGCTTTATTCCGTCATTGCGATAAAAGAGAACTCCCCCACCAGTACTGCCTAAAAAAAGGTCTAAGTCGCCATCATTGTCAATATCCACAAGTTCTGGTGCAGAATAATCAGTAGCACCTCCATAAAGAGCACACTTCTGGTTATCCAGAATCCCCTCCATTACTCGCTCGTACTCTTGAGGAGAACTGTCTTGATAAGAAAGAATAGACAATACAAAAACTATTGGTAGTAACCAACCTAAAGCAGATATTTCTCTTTTTAATGGAACTGCTATCTTCATAATCAATACCTCCCTAAAGAACGCAATGAGATAAATGTCGCTGTAGTTAAATCGCATATAAGAATATGGTTAGTACATCCACCAATCTATAATTCTTGTGTGAGGTCCGGTGGAAATAATAACTTTACCATTTGTTTTGGTAATCTCATTTTCCCAGGAGAGGTCTTCCCCGAACACGTCTCTTAATTTTACCTCAGCAAGACGCAACCAGGAATAATAAGGCTCTACTTCATTTGCCTGAAACTCCAAGACAAATAAACTTCCACTCACCCCATCTAAAGCAAATTCTCCGCTCAGAGTAACCTTTATTAATGAGCGATATGACTGATATCCTTCGCTTTGTTTGTATTTGAGTGAAAATCCAGAAGAGGTCACATTCCCAAGCATTACATCCTTCAAAGTCAGCACTGAGGAGTCATAGCTAATTAGAAAATCTCCCCCTGCTACCCCGGTTGCGGTCTCTATATTAACCGGTACATAGATGACTTCTCCATCCTGAGCCGTTCGCCATGGAATACTTACCCGATAATTCCCTGCTTTCTTCTTGATGGATTTTCCTTGTAATCCCGTGCACACCGGACTCATTCCTTTATCACCTATCATTTGCATTATCAACGTCACATCCCCGGCGTCAACCATCCCATTTCCATTTAAATCACCCGCTAAAACCTGTACCGGTGTGGGTGTGTATAGTCCACAAATTATCTCCTGCGCTATTATCGCATCTTCTATGCTCACTGTACCGTCTCCATTTAAATCTCCCTTTGTAAAATCTTGCGCAACTGTGAATACACTATTGTCAAGATAATCTACTAACAACGGAATACCTGTAGCCGTGTACATATCAACATGTTGAAATTCTATTAACGCTGTCTCCGCCTCCTGTGCACTGCTATCCACTAAAAATTCTATATTTAAAATATTCCCCTCACCCACCAGCGTGGTTGTGCTAAATGTCTCTCCATCTATAATTAATACCCCACTGGCAGTGGTATGATTGTCACTAAAACTCCATTCCGAAGTCATCACTGTCTTATAAACTCCACAGGGAGTTAGTAAGTTGGTATCATAACTCAACTCAATATGCATCTCCCTACCACCTACTCCAAGACCATTCTTTAGATTCAATGGCAAAGTCACTTTGCTCCCCCCCCCCCCTCTTTTTTCTGCATCCATTTTCCCACCCTTCCCACTTTTCCCT
>JAGHBZ010000216.1 GCA_021160705.1 Candidatus Sumerlaeota bacterium | reverse complement strand
GATAAGGAGGTTGCGAGAAAAACCCAACTGCAATGCATTTTGGGTTGGTTAAGGAAGAAATTGGGGGGAAAGGGTAAAAACTGGAGACCCGGAAGGTCGCACCGGGTTTGAAAGTGCGGAAAGTGATACTCCACAAACCCGCTTCAATCCTTACTCAGGAGGACTCTACCCATCCAGCTGCAAAATCTGGGTTAAATTTAAATCACGGGGTTTTAAAGGAGGAAGCGAGGCTCTCAATTATTATCTGCACCTTACCCGATGATTAGAGTTTATAAAACGATTATTTAGCAATGAGGGTGTATTCTTTGATAGCCCCCAGCTCTGTCACAGAGCCTGCTGAGGAGTTCTAAAAATCAAAAAGTTGTGTCCGTTTAGTCCGTTTAGTCCGTTGTGTCCGTTATGTCTGTTTGGTCGGTTTAGTCGGTTAGTCGGTTTATTAAGGTTTATCATCCTTATCGCCTACCCCTAATCTTAAAATCTCTAAAATGTGAAGATGAGAGATGACCTTCACAGGTTAACTCCTATTCCTGGCTTCCTGGTCTCCTTATAGAAAAAGAGTATCCATAAGGAATCCAGGATAACCCTTAAAAGTAAGATTTTTTTCTCCAATCAGAAAGAGAAATTAAGACTACAATACGCTTAAAAGCAAATCTTGAACTTTAGTGGAATTGATGTCTGAGCTAAAGTTGAGTTGTTGTGAAAAGGTCGTCATCTCCTGGCTTCCTGGTCTCCTTATAAAGAAGTATTAATAAGGAATCCAGGAGACCAGGATAGAGCTGAAATAGTGAGATTTTTCGCTTCAATCAGAAATGGAAATTAATACTACGATATGCTTACACCAAAGCAATTCTTAAACTTTAGTGGAAATAAAGTCTGACCCCTAAAGTTGGGGTTATGGATTTATAGTGACCTCTTCTGCCACCACCTCGTTAAGGTAAATCCAGGAGTTCACATCATCTTTTTCATCAAAACTCATTATATCAAACGAGAAGACTACTGCGTTGTCAGAGGGACCAGTAACCACGGGCTCAAATACAAGGGTATATACCCTGGGATTACCGGCGGAAGGCATCTGATGGTTATTAGTGCTTGATAGTGTCCTTTCCCAGGATGTGCCAGCACCTTTCTGGTTGACTCGCAGTCGAAACTGTAGCGTCCTCTCAGGGTCGGTGGAGGAGCTTGCGACAGTCCAGCTAACCCGGTAGGTTTTACCATTTTCGACCTGCACGTCAGGACTATACCAGTAGCCAAAACAGTCAGTAGACCCGGCTGGTGATAAACCCAGAGACCCATTAGTATAAGAATATTGAGGTGGCTCGAACCCCGTAATAGTACCTGAGAAAGTCCAGCCTTCGGTTCCGGAATCAAAGGTATACCGAACCAATGTTTCAGGTGGCGTTCCTGTAGGAGTGGGGGTCGGAGTGGGCGATGGAGTCGGAGAAGGGGAGGGTGTAGGTGTGGGTGTCGGTGTGGGCGTAGGCGTGGGGTCTGCTTCAGAACAGGTATAGATGCGGATGTCGTCAATAAACCAGCCATAGTCGTCGCCGGAATTATCCGAGCCAATACGGAATCTGAAGCGAACGGTCTTGCCCGCTAACGGGGTCAGGTCAAGCCTGCTTGAGATGTATCCAAAGCTGTCGCCCACGAATGCCTCACGACCACTCAGGGGGTTGTCATAATTAGACGAAATGGTTCCGGTGTAGCCATTGTGAGTAAATAAAGAGCCGGCATCGTGCCAGGTGATTCCGCCATCAGTGCTGTACTCCACTACCCCACCATCGTAATACCCAAAGTCATCATCTTCAAAGGCATAAGCATGTCTGAAATGCATATAAGAGTTCGCTGGCGGCAGAGCGACGTCAAACGTCATCGCAATATAGTAATCTCCAATAGTAGGTTGGTCATAACCCCAGAAGTTATACTGCCCGCTGGTCGCATAGGTGGCATCGAAACCATAAGGACTGCTGGTCTGGGGATAGTACCATTTATTAGACCCGACCAATGCCCTTGTTTGCCAGTTTCCGCTCTCAGGGTTCTCCAGGTCGTCGTAGAAGATGTCTACAGGCGAACAGGCGCAATCACAAAGGGGTGCTTCCGGAGATGTACACTCGGGTGGTGACTGATTCATCTCAGTAGCGTCAACAGCGTTTTTGACCTGCTGGCAATCGGCTGAAGTAATACCTGCAGTTCCAATCAAGTTCACACAAGCCTGTTGCAGGTAGTCGTAAAGGTCTTCGTAGTCACTCGCTGAGGTTAAGAGATTAGTCTGGACTTCATACCAGATTTTTGCTGTTTTGGTAATACCAAGCCCGGTCACGGTATAGCTATTAAAGGAGTCGCCATCCGCCATAAGATAAGCGGCTTTACAGGCTACACCCATATTAGTATGCACGCCACCCTGGTCCTGAGTCCCGCAGTAATAGTAAGGGCTGGTCATCCTGTCCGGGAGATTGAATGCAGGTGGGTCGCTCAAACTCCGAATAGCGCCGCCAGGCAGGTCTTCGCCCATAAGCCATCGCACAGAAGGGTCGTCATTGCCCTTGCCGTTGGTCAGGTCAATGAACTCACCCCAGATGTCGGAGAGTGCTTCGTTAATGGCACCAGATTGCATATAGTAGAACAGATGCGAAGAGAACTGAGTGACGCCATGAGTCATTTCGTGTGCGACAACGTCATCCGCAGAGCTATAACCTTGCCCGTATACCATCTGCGAGCCGTTCCAGAAGGCATTGGCATACGGGCAAGGGCGCATATAGGGACAGAAATTAACAGTGGAGACGATTTCCATTCCGGAGTCGTCGATGCTATCCCGACCGTGATAATTGTAGTAGAAGTCATAGACGTCGCCAGCGTAGTCGTGGGCGTTATCCACATCAGCATCGCCAATGGGGGGTTCGCCTTCAGAGCGCATCAGAACACCCGGAAGGTTAGCAGTGCTTTGAGCATCGTAGGTTGCGCGTTTTTTTACGTCAGCGACCTGATTAAAGTGCAGGACTACCACCCCAAGCGAAGCATCTACAAGTACAAGTTCTCTGATAGGGAGGAGGTCAATAGGCTCAACTTCTACACGCCATACAAGTGAAGTAAATTGTATACCAGGAGCGTCAAGTAAAACAGGGTTATAGAGCCATAACGTAGGGTTCGTGGTAGTAAATTCAGCGGGGAACATACCATAGGTCTTGGCTACTACGGAGAGTGCTTTTTGTCGGGCTTCTTCAGCACTGACAAGCGGAACCACATCAATCTCAGGAGCAGGGAGCACCTCTCCATTAGCAGAAAGCACGTTGTTCTGACTATCCACCTGTACAATTAACTCGCCACCAAAAACAGGTATATTATCGTAGACTTGCTGGAATCGGACGAACGAACGACCTCTGTCAGCCTGGTGCGTGTGCATAAGAGTGAGCTCTGTAGCCTGGTTAGTCAGACCAAAGAGTTTACCATACTGAGCAAGAAACGAGCGGGCAACCTCCTCAGGCTTGCTATCCACCGAAACACCTGCAGGGCGTGGAATTGGGTGTTTCTGGTCAGTGCCAATGTAGCGGACTTTTCCTGTTCGGGAATGAAAAGAGACACGAAGGGTGTTCTGAGTGTCCCGGGATAATTGCTCAATCAGGAGCCGGTCTGTGGAGTTCGGAGCTGGCTGGTGTGACGTCTGCGCTGGCAAGCTCACTGTGAATGCCACAGTAAGAAGCAGTATTAAAATAAAGAAACTACGTGAGCGAAGACGGGCAGATGGAGAGGGTAAGTGTATGCTATTAATCTGTAACATTCTCATTAGCTCTTCACCTCAACTGACGGAGGCGAACACAGTTTACGGACGAATGGAACGCAGTCGTTAAAACTCAGGTGTTTCTGCCCTATATGCTGTATAGTAATCTTCATTGCTTCTCTAATTGTAATGAGCAACATTAGTGCCATAGCCTGTCAGAAGGAGTTGGGGACTTGCAGAGATTCAGCCAATACGTTTAGGAGTAAGCCTCTGAGGGAAATGGAGTAAAAAGACATTAAGTGTAAGAAGAATTTAAACAAATCACAATCCTAAGAATATGGGACAGATGTGGGACAGACTTAGGACACATCTGTCACATACTTCTCAGAAAGGTGTGGTCGCAGGAGAAAACTTATAATTTCTATTCTAAGAATGCCAGGGTTTATGAAGGAAAAATTTTTATGAAGTAAATCGTGAAAAACATTGTCTTTAAAAACCCATTTGGATAGAATCGCTGTGATTCTTAAACAGAGCAGGTGTGAAATGGCAGAAAACCAGAAGTCCATCCTACTCATTGATAGAGACCCTGAGGAGCGGACAAAGCTCTCAAGGATTCTCGCTCAGCAATACAGGGTTGATGTAGCGACCAGTGCATCTGAGGGACTGAATATGCTAAGCCGTGAACCTTACGCACTTATCCTGATTGATTTTGAGACTGTGGGGTTACAGATTGACCTTTTTGTAAACCTGATGAGAGAGAGAATAAAGGGAACAAAAATCGCCCTGTTGACCAAACTCCATCTGGAAGAGTACATCTTTTATATCCGCAATTGGGGTATAACCAACGTGATGCCGAAACGTGACCCTTACAATCCAGATGAGGTTCTGGTGATAGTAGAAAATTTTATCCATCCAGAGAAGGCATTTGGTTTACGGCGTTATCTACCCACGCTCATCAAGACCGAAGAGATTCGCACACGAGATGACAAATCTTACGTCGTCAGCAAAATCATTAACTTTTTCGGTGCAAACGGGTTCAGCTCAGTTGAGCTATATGACGTCCGATTAGTTCTTGAAGAAATCATTAACAATGCCATCTATCATGCGTTTCGTGACGAACAAGGTCACCCTAAATACAGACCACACACCTTCGTGGAGCTTGCTGAAAATGAGATAATTAAAGTTGACTATGGGTGTCTGGGTAAGAGAGCTGGATTTGCTGTCAACGACAATCAGGGTGCCCTTGAATGCAAACAAATTATTGACGCATTGTGTAGACAGTACGATAAGGAAGGGCTGTATGACCAGAGTGGCAGGGGGCTTTTTCTGAGTAGAAGATTTACGAACACGCTAATCATAAATATTCGTAATCGCAAACTCACTCAGATTATTGCCCTGCTGTTGAAGAATAGCGATAAAGACAAATCCGAGATAAAACCATTTTATATCAATTATGTAGAGTGAGCTTGAGTGAGCCATATTGAAAAAATGAAAATATCAAAATGCAAAATTATTTTGCGGTTTGCTCTGTTGCGAAGATGGAATCTATGTATAAAACGATTATTTAGCAATGACGTAGTGTTCTTTACCATAGAACAAGAGCCCTCTTAGCTCTGCAAAAAGTTGTGTCCGTTTAGTCCGTTGTGTCCGTTAGTCCGTTTAGTCGGTTAGTCGGTTTATTAAGGTTCATCATCCTTATCGCCTACCACTAATCTCAAAATCTCTAAAATATGAAAATGAGAGTTGAGCTTCACAGGTTAACTCCTATTCCCTGGCTTCCTGGTCTCCTTATAAAAGAAAGATTATTTATTAGGAATCCAGGAGACCAGGAAAGGTCTGAAATAGTGTGATTCTTTGCTTCAATCAGAAAGGGAATAAATACTACGATTCGCTTGCAACAAAGCATTTGTGATTCATTTCAGTTTACACTTTTTAACTTGCGCTTTCCATTTTGCACGAGTCTGCATCTTTACTTCTGAGGTTTTTCTCTGGTGGGGCGAGCTTTCCGATAAGATGAAATGTGGTTGCCTTCACCACGTTGACTTTCACGAATTGACCTAACCGGACTGGGGTGTTCTGCCTGGTGTCCAGCGGAATGATAATAGGTTTGTAGGCAAAATTACGACTGATAAGGCTATCCGGTCGTTTCTGAAGGTCAATCAGTACCTCTCCGCACCAGCCCACCCAGCGCTGGTTTTCTTCACGACTGAGTTCCTCCACGAGAACACTTAATCGACGTGAACGCTCGCTGACAACAGAAGAAGGGAGTTGTGGCATACGGGCTGCGGGGGTCATCGGGCGGACACTGAACCGAGAACGATTTACAACTGCCGGACGGATTTCTCTCAGTACCGAGAGCGTAGCTAAGAAGTCTGCCTCAGTCTCCCCCGGAAACCCCGCAATTACATCAGTAGCTATGCTAAACTCAGAAAACCGTGCCCTGACTCTGTGGATAATTTTTAAGAACTCACCTACACTATATTTGCGGTTCATTGCTTTTAAAACCCTATCACTTCCTGACTGTAACGGGATGTGCAAAAATTTATAGATGCGGTTATCAGTGAAAATACTCAAAATCTCATCCAGTATGGGGAGTAGGTGTTCAGGGTTGGTCATACCCAGACGAAGCCGAAACTCACCTTCAATGGATAGAATTTCTCTCAGAAGCTCAACGATATTTGAGCCGATATCCAGTCCGTAGGCACCAGTATCCTGTGAAGTTAACCAGATTTCTTTGACTTCAGCGTGTTGAATAGCCTGACGTATACGGGCAAGGATATGCTCCACTGGATAGGAATGTAGCCTGCCACGCGCCAATCTTGTCTGACAATACGTACATTCTCCTAAACAACCCTGAGCAATGGGAACTATCTCAATCACTGGATTGGCTCTGGCAATAGGTAAAAGCAATCGTGTCCTGTCTACCTCAGAGCCTTTTCTCTGCACAAGCTCCCCAGCCAGTACCCGATGAGCCACTTCAACTATCTGGTTTACTTCATTCACGCCAATAAAGGAGACGTCCTTAAGCACCGGTGATTCTGCATAAACGGATGGAACACAGCCAGCAACAATCAATGGACGGCGTAATCGCCGCAATTCCTTAAGCCGTTTGACAAAGTTGAGATATGTTCTTTTCTTAACAGTGCAGGTATTAATAATAATGAGCTCTGCCTGGTGGATTGACTGAGTAAGACAAAATCCATCAGCCTGAAGAAGACCTGCTATAGTCTCACTATCTGCCTGATTCAGCGCACATCCGTATGTCTCTATATATACTCTGCTCATTTACCCAATATTCTTTTAACCTGGAGATTCCTCTTTTGGCACAACTCTTATGAGTCGGTATTTCATTTAAGAAGAGTATAACTTGCTGGAGTCCTTATCTTCTACATATATTATAGAAAAAATGCGGTGTGTCACAAGCCGTAGAGCGTCTACTCTATAAATTATATAACATTTTCTATTTGAAATGTGCGAGAATTTTTAGATTGCGTATTACTGAGATGGGATGTGGAAAATCTATCGTAAGCCAGTTGTTCTCGAGTCTGCAGGATATTGCCTGTTTTTCTCCATCCACGAGACACTCAAAAGTATTCTGGAGCCCTTGATGTAGACCTGTGGCGAACACCTTCGTCATTTTTTTTGAAACAAATATATGAATTGTCTCCAGCAGGAGAGAACCCTGTGATATATCAATGGCAAAGGAGTAAGACGGTTGAGGATTCGGTGTTGTCTGTCCACCCCAGTGAAGCGTTTGCTGGACACTACCCCACCCACTCCCTGTCGTAAACTGGGCAGAGAACGATTCTTCGCTCCAGCGGGGTTGAAAATATATTTCCCTGCTCAGTGCATTGTAAAAGAATCCCGACAACGCAAGAATTACTGACCAGCTGGCAAGTGCACGAACGTAATGGTCGCCACACTCTATCTCATTATAGGGATTTCGGCGAGTACCATTGTAGCGACGGTGAAGTGTTTCAAGTATTTTTATTCCTTCTTCCAGTAGACCTTCAAAGATACACAAAGCCGAGACTTCATACTCAATACCAGTCCACACTTCATCGCAATAAAGAACAGGTGTTTCGGGTCTGCCACCGTGGGGCCAGGTGCAGTTAAGGAGCCCGCCTTCGTCCTCTGTGGCAAATACACGAGGAGATTGCTCGACCCCAAGGAGTGACGGTTTAAAATTATATCTTAAAATTGATAACAGAGCCTGGCGCACGTGTTCAGGTGGCAGTATGTCGCCGAGACGCAGAAGTCTTGCCCACCAGACACCCAGGAGCTGGTCTGAATGACACCCTTTACCCCAGCCGTGTGTGAGCGATTGTCCGGGTAGAGGATGGTGTTCATAGTATTCGCCGTTCCAGAGTTCAGTGTCATAATGTTCTCTGCCTTTCTCAAATCTTGAGCGTGAATCTTCTGCGAGATTATGGTCATTCATCAGCTTTGCCATCTCTTCCACCGCACGCAGACCTGCTAACCATAGTGAGCCAATAAAGGTATTTAACCCATAAATGGACGTATCGTAGGTATTAGGTTGTTCGCCTTCAATGACCCCTTTTTTGTGCGGGTCAAATTTAGTAAAGATAAAACGTATCAGTCGGGTCAATGGTGACCATAGAGACTCCAGCCAGTTGCGGTCGCCTGAGATGATAACCTCTCTATATGTCTTTAAGATTGTTCCAAGCATACCGTCGAGTGCGCAGTGCAGAGGACCTCCGATGTCAGTGTCCCAGGGACGCGGAAGAGTCAATGGCAAAATTACCCTGTGAGGGAGTTCGCCTTTGGGGTCAAGTTGATGTAGGAGCTCCACTTCCCGCATTGTTCGTTCAAGCGATGGGAACAGATATGCCAGCGTCATTTCGTAATTCCAGACGTGGGTGCAGTTAAGCGGACAACAGCCCTGGAGCTGGCAGTGCTCAGTGCTTGCACCACAACACCCCTCAAATCCATAAAAGTTACCATCCCCAGCCCAGAAACAGGTAGGACTGCGTAGCACTGAGATTTGTGCTGACGCACGTTCTTTAGCCACGTCAGGAAGCGAACTGCTGGACATCCGTCTTTGAAAATCTCGGGTACTCTCCCGGAGCTCTGCCTTATTCCGGGCGACATATTCCGCCACTTCGCCAGCATCATTAAACCAGGTAGCATAATAATTCCCTAAATATGAGGACACGCCTGAGGGAATATCGACCACGGGTATTTGCTCCCAGTTCACATACCTGTGCGGAAAATACCAGCTCAGGAGAAACCACACCTCCGTGCTCTGATGAGGTTCAAGAGAATCAATGGTGGCAAGAATAGCTGAGTTGACAGATTTACCCCGGGGGGTGGGCATTAATGGAGGTGTTTCGGGCAGACTACCAGAATTAGCGAAATCTCTCCAGAGTTCGGCTAAGTTATCCCAGCTGGTGAGTCTAATCTTCAGTATATCTTCCTGCCAGACGCCCCAGAACATATTTCCCTGTCGTATGTCATCCGGGCTTAAGGCGTTGTTTTTCATCATCACTCCAATAAAGCCCTGACGTTCAGCCTGTTCATTAAAGTTCCCGCCATAGCAGGGGGAATACACTCCATCAATTGGCGTGTGTCCATCATATCCAACGGCATTCTGCATTGTACCTAAAAGGGAGCATATCAGGTATTTTGCTGAGCGATTTTTCAGAGAAAACCTGAATATAATACAGGGCAAAGCGGAGTTCTTTGTGTCCAGTGGTATCAATGGTGAAAATGCCTCCAGTTCAACGCTTAATGGCAACTCCTCGTCAAGAAATAAAATCCGCGCAAAAGGATAGAAGCCGTAAAATTCTGTCCTCGTTACACAGGGTAGTTGCTGTTTGAGGTTACTTAATTGCTCAGGCACAATATGGTCAGTGACCAATGGGGCTGGTGTAAACCCTGAGTCATCTGCTGGATTACGCTTTTGCAAAAGACAACGAACAACACTCCTATGGGTTTCAGTTTCTTCACAGCGGAGGGCAAAAAATGAATGAGGAATATATGCATTATGATTCACCAGATTAAAAATCTGCCACTGCCTCAATGACCCATCCGGGCAAATCGCTATGGAACCTGCTCCGACACCACCCATTGGCATTGCTACTGCCAGTGCACTTTTGCCAGCGTATTTGAACCCGGTCTTAACAGCGTCAGTCATTTTCTCGGTGAGTATATGGAGACATAATCTCCGGAAAAATGAGGTGCTCAACCACTCAGAATCACTGTTTAGCTCTCAGTTGTTCATAGTACCAGTTGATGGTACGTTGCAAGCCCTCCTTAAAATCAACCAATACCTTATAGCCCAGGAGTTCCTCTGCCTTTGTGATGTCAGCCAGCGAATGCTTCACATCACCGGGTCGGGGTGGGTCATAGCGTGGCTCGATGTCTTTGTTGCCGGTATATTCTTTTATCAGGTCAAGGAGTTGGTGCAGGTTATAAGAGGAACCGCAGGCAACGTTGATAACCTCGCCTTTCCCGACTTTTGGCGACAGTGCTGCGAGAAGATTAGCAGAGCAGGCATTCCGCACAAAAGTAAAATCGCGACTCTGATACCCATCACCATAGATTACCGGTGACCTGCCTTCAATGACTGCTGTTATGAATAATGGTATGACCGCAGCGTACTGGCTTAATGGGTCCTGACGGGGTCCAAAAATATTGAAATAGCGCAGACATACGGTCTCGAGCCCGAAAGAATGATAGTAAGCCTGGCAATAGTATTCACCTGCGAGTTTGGAGCTGGCATAGGGACTCAACGGCATAGGAAACTGAGTTTCAACTTTCTTTTGTGTAGGCTGGTTGCCATACGCAGAAGAAGAACCAGCGTAGACCACGCGTCGGACTTTATTTTTGCGTGCTACCTCAAGCACGTTCACTGTGCCACCGACATTTATCTCATTGGTCAGGGCTGGGTTCTTTAATGAACGTGGCACTGAAGGCAACGCAGCCTGATGTAATACATAATCAATATCTTGCATTGCTTTTGACAGCGTTTCTATGTCCCTGATATCGCCTTCAATGAATTCTATTTTGTCCATAATGTCAGCGAGGTTTTCTCGTTTGCCAGTAATAAAATTATCAAGTCCCCTGACATTATGACCCTGTGCTAATAAATATCTAACAAGATTAGAACCGATAAACCCTGCTGCCCCGGTAACCAGAAAATTTGCCACGTTTGTTCTCCTTTCTATTCGTTTAATCCTTTTCCTCTGGTAGAAGAATCCTAATAAAGATTTGCAGGATTTTCCCTCACTCCGCCCTGTTTATCATTACACGTAAAGAAATAAGTTGACAAGATATATCCAAATCCACGCACCCAAGTCAAGTAATAGATGTTTTTCTTGCAAATCCATACCGTCCGACAGAGAATAGCTCATCATTATTATTGTAATTATTGGAAATGAATGAGGCAACAAATAGATATGTTTTATCAATAATGGCTGAAGACCGACCGGGTATTGTATCGGCAGTCTCGCAGGCTGTATTGAAGCTGGACGGCAATATTGTGGCATTGAGCCAGACAGTACTGAACGACTATTTTACAATTATCCTGATAGCTGATTTTCCCGAGAAGGTCTCGGCAGAGCAACTCAGAGAGTGCGTTGAGAATGCCGGCTCGTCTGGAGAATTTAGTGTGATGAGTCGCCCATATCAACCATCCAGTACATCATCACGGTTCTCCTCAGCTGAGTCCACCCAATATATGCTGACTGCAACAGGTACTGACAGAAAAGGGATTATTCATCAAATCAGTCAAAGCCTGGCAACAAAAGGAATTAATATCCTTGACATCGCCACGTATCTGGAGGCTGATAAATTTATTCTTGTTGCACAGATAGTTGTTCCATCTGATATTAATGTCAGATGTCTTCAGGACGAGCTCTCTGCTATTGGTGTGAGCAAGAATATTTCTATAAATCTTCAGCATATTGATATTTTTAAAGCAACTAATAGAATTTAAGAGGCACTGGGTATGGGTGTATTTACCACTGAAGAAATTCTACGTACCGTAGAGATGATTCATAAAGAGAACCTTGATGTGCGAACCGTGACCCTTGGTATAAATGTACTGGATGCTGCCCGGGCTGATTCCAACAAGATGCAGGAGCGTGTATTTAAAAAAATTGTCAACAAAGCAAAATCACTGATTCCAGTATGCAACGAAATATCTCGCCGATATGGTATCCCTATTGTTAATAAGCGTATAGCATTATCACCGTTAAGTCAGTTGCTTGAGCAGCATAACGAGACAACAGCCCTTGCACTGGCAAAGACAATTGACAGGGCTGCACGCGAGATAAACATTGACTTTGTGGGTGGGTTTAGTGCACTGGTGGAGAAAGGATGGACTCCAGGTGAACAGAGCCTAATCAATTCAATCCCACTTGTGCTTTCGTCCACCGAGCGAGTGTGTGCATCAGTGAATGTGGCGTCAACCTCCGCTGGCATTAATGTAGATGCGGTCAGGCGTATGGCTGAAATTATTATTAAAACCGCTCAACGCACCGCTGAGCACGATGGATTCGGTGCGGCAAAACTGGTTGTCTTTGCCAATATTCCTCAGGATAACCCTTTTATGGCTGGTGCATATCTGGGTAGTGGTGAGCCGGAGTGTGTGGTTAATATTGGAGTATCAGGACCGGGCGTAATAAAACGTGCACTGGAGGTGAAATTGCGTCATCAAAAGCTTGACTTTATAGAGATTGCCGAAGAGATTAAACGTACGGCTTTCCGTGTAACTCGCGTCGGGGAACTCATTGGCAGAGAGGTTGCTGAGGCACTTGGTGTAGAATTTGGCATAGTTGACCTTTCCCTGGCACCCACTCCTTACGTGGGCGATAGTGTTGGCGAAATCCTTCAGATATTGGGGATTAAATCTATTGGTGCACCGGGGTCAACGGCTGCAATTGCTCTACTCAACGATGCGGTGAAAAAAGGTGGGCTATTTGCGTCTTCTTCGGTAGGTGGTCTTTCCGGGGCGTTCATCCCTGTCTCTGAAGACGCAGCACTCAGTCTGGCTGTTGGTCGGGGCGACCTACAACTCGAAAAACTGGAGGCTATGACCAGCGTCTCCTCTGTGGGACTGGATATGATTGCTATACCTGGTGACATTGATGTGGATACTCTAGCTGCACTTATCCTTGATGAAATGTCTATCGGAGTGGTGAACGACAAGACTACTGCCTGTCGTATCATCCCGGTACCCGGAAAAAAAGCCGGCGATAAAGCGGTTTTCGGCGGACTTTTTGGTGAATGTTTCATCAGCCCGGTTCATCGACCGGGTAACTCCGGGCAGTTCGTTAAATATGGTGGACGTATACCGGCTCCATTACGCAGTCTTCATAATTAAACACTCTAATATAGCTCCTTGAAAAAGCAGAAAATCAAAGCAATTTGAATCTTAATAACGTGGTTTGTGTTTATTTCTTTTTCTCTCAGTGTCGTTTTTTCTTGCCATTTTTTCACAAATGAGTATTATGTTTTAATCTTTTATTTATTCAATTTAGCTAGTCCCTCATAACAAAATTTTCAGCTTGTAGGATAATGCTACGATACTTCTATTTTTTTTAGGAGAGACCGTAATATGGCGAACGAGATTAAATACGAGAACCCATTTGGTCCACTGATTCGAATCGGAATGTTAGAACATCAGCAGGAGATAACTTTCTCACTTATAGGGAAATATCACCTCCTTGATAAAAAAGGAAAGAAAAGAGAGTTGTTGAGTGAAGAGACGGGGCTATTACGGGCAACAGTTGTTGAAAGTCAGCCTGCTGGTCTACAGTGGCGAGTTGTCCTGGCAAAGGTGCGTGACAGGGATAGTGCCTATGCCAGAGCTGAGATGGTCGAACGCTCACTCTCCCTTGCGAAGACCGAAATACTGGAGCTCGGACATGACGTACTTACCTCTACTGGACGTAGATTTAATGCACGAAACTACTGGATATGTACATCTCCTTTTCCCACCGAGCAGGAGGCACGTGAGCTCCGGGATAAACTCCCTGATGCTACACGCTATGATATCCTTGCTGAACGAAAATACCCTCCGAGCGGTAAGATTAAACTGAGCGCTGAGAAGACAGGTCTCTCCATTATCTTTGATAACAGCTTTGACGTGGTCCCGGTGGAACCATCGAGTTCTCGTGTGGTGCTGAATGACGTAATCGTGGGTGTGGCGTATCACTGGCGACATAAAGAACGCCAGAAATTGCGAGGCACACTCCGAACAATTATTGATAATCAGGGTAAACTTACTGCGGTAAACATTTTGCCATTAGAGGTCTATCTAATAAGCGTGAATTCTTCAGAGATGATGGCAGCGTGCCCTGATGAATTCCTTAAAGCCCAGACCATTACCGCACGAAATACTGTCCTTGCTACTATGGGCAAACATCATTACTGTGAGGATTTTGACCTTTGTGCTGATGACCATTGTCAATGTTACCGGGGCTCTTCCCGGGAAACAGAGCATTCCCGCAAAGGCGTGTTGCTGACTCTTGGCGAAGTCTTGATTTATCATAACGAAATCTGCGACACACGCTATAGCAAGATGTGTGGGGGACTTACTGCTGACTTTGAACGTGTCTGGCACGGTGAGCCTGTGGAATACCTGGTAAGCCGATTTGATGGCGACCAGAGCTCGCCAGATGTCTCGCTCTATCCAGCCGACACTGAACTACTTGCAAGAAAATTTATTGAGTCCTCGCCGGATGTCTATTGCAACACCACTAAAGGGCGCGTCCCCTCGTATCTGAAATATTCGGCTCAGTATTTTCGCTGGAAGGTGACTTATAAGCGAAAAGAACTTGAGAGCCTGCTGAAGCGGTTTCCAGAATACAATATTGGTGAATTCCTGGATTTTGAAGCGCTCAGTCGTAGTCCTTCTGGTAGAATAGAATATTTGCTGGTCAAAGGCACCGAAGGTGAAGTCATCATCGGCAAAGAGTTTGAGATTCGCCGTGCACTATCACCGACATTTCTTTACAGCTCCTGTTTTGTGTGGGATATTGAGCGCGACAAAAATGGGAAAGTCTCTACTATTACATTATATGGAGCTGGCTGGGGTCACGGTGTTGGGATGTGTCAGATTGGTGCCGCTATGATGGCGTATCGGGGTAAAAAATATGAGCAAATCCTCTCTCATTACTACCCACAAACAGAACTCGCACGCCTCTACGATGGAAAATATACAAAGAAGTCTCTGAAACAACAACTCGGTGAGCTGGACTTTCGCGTAGGCGATGCGTGCTACGAATTCTTCAACTGTTACGCCGTCACACAATGCCCAATCTGGCTCAAGAATATACGGCTTGAGGCTCAAAAACAGGATGACTCATTTGTGTTCGTGCCTGTCGAGACGCCTGATATTGACCTGAGAAAACTCAAGATTACCTGCGAATTTCTGGAGTTCCACAAAGATTCTGCCTACCCTAAAAAGGGCGTTGTCTCATAATATATTTAATCTGCGATTGCGGCTAAGGGGACAATGTTAGGCAACCTTCATCTCTGAGTATGAGGATTTATTTGAACAGATTCTTTTGCTGCCTGCATTTTTCTTTCTAAACTTACTATGTTTTTCTATCTGAAATTTAACAAACGAAGATTCTCACCGTTAATTTCTTTGACAGGGTTTCGGAGAAATGTCCTGTAGCTAGCTCAGTGTGTGCGTACCGGGATTAATGCCAGTAAGAAAACCAGCAGCTTCGTAGGAGCAACCTTTGTGATGAAAAAATTCTGCCTATTATTATTCCTCTTGTTCAGGAATGAAATTAGGTAGATACCTGAAGAAATCACCTTTTGTCGTGAGAATCAACCAGCTTTTCTCGCCCAACGTGGCTTTGTACGTCTCCATTGTCTTGAGGAATGAGTAGAATTCCGGGTCTTTATTGTATGCTTCCGCGTAGATGCGGACCGCCTCAGCGTCTGCAACACCCCGGATTTGTTCGGCTTCCTTGAACGCTTCAGAGTGTATCTTTTTGAGTTCCCATTCCTTTTTTCCGAGGATTTCCATCCGAGTTGCCTGCCCCTCGGACCTATACAACTCCGCTATACGTTTGCGTTCAGCAATCATACGCGAGTATACTTTTTTCCGAACGGTCTCCACATAATTAATCCTTTTTATCCGCACGTCTACCAGTTGAATGCCGTATTGGTCAGCGAGCTCCTGAGCCTCTTTCAATATCAACTTGGTAATTTCATCGCGTCCCATCGCAATGTTCTCAATTTCAACGGTACCCAGCTTCTCGCCTTCTTCAATAATTTCGGTAGCCATTGGGCGATTGCTGTTTCGTACCGCTTCAAGCAAGATATATCGGCTAATCTGGTTTCGCACAGCAGAATCAACAATATCATCCAATCGTGCCTGGGCACCTGTCTCGTTGTATACGGATTGAAGAAATGTTAATGGCTCAACTATCCGCCACCGGGCAAAGGTATCTACCCAGATATATTTTTTATCTTTGGTTGGAATCTGTGTCGGATACCCATCCCACTCTAACAAGCGGTCGTCAAAGTAATGGAGTTTCTGGATAAATGGTTTCTTGACATAGAGTCCTGGCTCTCTTATTTCCTTTATTGGTTTTCCGAATTCAGTTATTACAACTTGCTGTGTCTCCGTTACAATAAACAGTGCGCTACTCACCACTGCAATGAGTATTACTCCTATTGCGATGAGCGGTAGTGAGATGTAAGTAGATTTCATTTTTTACCTCCTGGTGCAGAGAGTTTTTCCAATGGTAAAAGAGGAAGTACTCCTGTCTGCGTTTCATCAATAATAATTGTACGCCCTATCCGGGGAAGAATCTCGTTCATAGTCTCCAGATAGATGCGACGACGCGTAACGTCTTTAGCCTTATTATATTCCTCCCAGACAGATAAGAATCGTTTTGCTTCACCTTTAGCCATATTGACTCGCTCTATAGCATACGCCTTTGCCATTTGAATCATCTTCTTGGCTTCGCCTTTCGCTCTTGGCACTACACGGTTATACTCCTGCCAGGCTTCATTGATAAATCGCTCACGGTCCTGTTTGGCTTCGTTCACCTCGTTGAACGCAGGCTTAACCTCTTCCGGGGGGTTAACATCCTGGAGTTTTACCGTCACAATCTGCACACCAAGCCCGTAGCTGTCCAACATCTTCTGCATCATCTCCTGTGCTTCTTTATTAATCTCAATTCGCCTTATAGTAAGTATCTCGTCTACTGAGCTATCACCGGCAATATTGCGGAGCGCTGCCTCTGAGACGTCACGGATGGTCTTTTTGGGGTCTCTGACGTTGAAGAGATAATCCTTCGGGTCTTTAATTTTATACTGCACGACCCATTCCACCAGTGCACAGTTCAGGTCTCCGCACAGCATAAGCGACTCATCAAAAAATTCCCTCTCTTCGTAAACGCTTCTTACCCCGGGTTTTACCGTCCTGAACCCAAACTCCTCTTTAAAAATGTGCCGCACTCGCGGTTTCTGGACTTGCTCAATCCCGAACGGAAATTTTAAATGCAACCCCGGCTCCGTGACTCGATTGAACTTACCGAATCTGGTTACTACGCCTAACTCATCCTGCTTCACGGTATAATAGCTGGTAAATACCGTTATAAGAACAATCACTATGATAACGACCACAGGGACAAATCTGGCAAAGTGTTTGAGTTGTGTGAGGTCAGGCAGTTGTTTTTGTTCATCGTATTCCCATCGTCTCATTGTTAGAATCCTCTTCCTTTTTATAGAGTTTCAAAATTAATGTCACATCCTCTATACCTTTATGAGTACATATAGTCAATAAAAAGATTACTTTATTATCACTTTCGTCATATCCTCAGTTCCATCAATATGATTGAAAATAAGCATATCACTGCGCGAACAACCGTAGCCCACTCTGAGGCTCTTCCCGCAAATCATAACAAAACGCAAACCTGAATATCAGCGTACCTCACTTTGGTGATAAGAAGGTATTAAAAAAAACTGTAATTTCCCGAACAAACCAGAGTAGGATATATACTGATTTTTACTGATAGGTTCACCAGGCTTTGCTTTGGAACGAGCCAGAGAGGAACTCCTATGATTTATAGAAAATATGGGAAGACAGGTAAGCAGGTCTCCATTGTTGGTTTTGGTGGGATGCGCTTTAAAAATATTGACGACCGAGAGGAATGTGTCCGAATGGTGATAGAAGCAGCAGAGGGTGGGATAAATTATTTTGACACTGCACCGGGATACTTCGGCACAAAGAGCGAGGAGGTGTTCGGGGAGGCGTTTCGTGAACTTCAACGCCGCAAGATTCCATTTTACTGCGCTACCAAAACCTCTAAGTCGGATGAGAAATCTATTCGGCAGGAGGTCGAGCAACAGCTCAAACGCTTGAATATTGACGCAATTGATTTTTATCATATATGGTGCATCATAACCCTTGATGAATGGTACCGACGCAAACGCAATGGTGTGATTGAGACACTTATCAAACTCAAGGAAGAAGGACTCATTCGGCATATTTGTGTATCCAGTCATCTCATCGGCGACCAGGTGAAAGAAGTTCTCAGTGAAGAGGCAATTGAAGGTATTCTATTAGGATATTCCGTGTTTAACTTTTCCCTGCGAGAACCCGCACTTGAAGAGGTCGCAAAAAGGAATCTTGGCTGTGTGGTAATGAACCCGCTGGGGGGTGGCATTATTCCGCAAAACCCTGAACTGTTTGAGTTCGTGAAGACGAAAAAAGATGAGAGCGTTGTTGAGGCGTCGTTGCGGTTTCTTTTTGCACACCCAAGCATTACGTCGGCGCTTGTTGGGTTTGGCGAGAGAGATGAAATCAAGCAGGCACTTAACGCTGTCAACGGCTATCAGGGCATCTCACAAGCAGAAATCGAAAGAATTAAGGCAAATACTACCGAAGCATTTAATGAGCTCTGTACCGGATGCCGATACTGCGATAACTGCCCGGAGGGAATACCTGTCCCTAAATTAATGGATGCGTATAACTACAAGAGGTTGTATGGAGAAAACAAAAGAGTTCTGGACCGACTCAAATGGCACTGGGGCATTTCACCTGAGGTCGCTGAAAAATGTCAGGAATGCGGGCTTTGCGAAGAGGCGTGTACACAACATCTGCCCATTATTCAGCGCCTCAAAGAAATCGCTGAAATCGGACGCGAGAACCCGAATACATAAACTTATTTGCAAAAGAGATGTCCACAGGTAATATATACTGAAATCCCTGGAATTCGCCAACTGGCGTACACCGCTCCCCACGGGAAATCTCTTACTATGTTTCTAATACCCACCTCCGTGTGGTTCTGTGTGATTCAGTGGCTGATATTTTTTTAGCCACGGAACTACACGGATTTGCACCGAGAATCTTTTACTATGTTTCTAATGTTGCCTTTAATCTACTTTCCGTGTGGTTCAGTGTGATTCAGTGGCTGATATATTTTTTTAGCCACGGAACTACACGGATTCCCACAGAATTTAGATTTTGCATCAGGTATTTTATACCGGATTGGTGATGTACGTCCAGTCTAATCCCGGGGCTGAGAGTAGTGAATCTCATTTGTGTTCATTCGTGGGTCTTCGTGTGCTTCGTGGTTAAGAGAACTGCTAATAGTATTGGGTCCAGTGGTGTGCGGCGGTCGGCCACCGCTGCGGCGGGAAGAACTTAACCTCCCCGACTGTGGCGGGTAAAGGGACATCTTTATCGGATAGATAGCTCAGAGTGCCGTCCTCGTTAATCCTGAACACGCTCAGTATAGCTGCGGGTTGCCCACCGTAATAGTGATGAGCAACGACCATAAACTTGCCGTCGGGTGTTATTCCCATTGCCTGAGCAAGCACAAACCCGGTCAGTTGTGTGATTGGCGTTAGAGTACCATCTGGATTTACAGTGAAACTGTTTACATTATTATCATCAAGGGCGATAATGAGCAGGTAGCGGTCGTCCGGGGTAAAACGTGCTCTATATAGATTACGCATCCCGAAGGGTTCATAATAAGATGTAGTATGAGGAACACCCTCGTCATCAATCCGGTGTATCATAATACTGCTATTGTCCAGTGCCACAATCCACCTCCCATCTGAGGTGGAGGTCATATCGAATTGTCCTCGATATGGCGTCTCGAAAAAACACACAGGGCCATTAATACTGCCTGTAGCGTCAAAATATCTAACTCGCCGAAGATCGTAATAACCGCCATTAAGATACAAAAATTGTAAGTCAGCAACAAGAGATGCATAACGACCAATAGCGTCCGGGTCCAAATATTCCGACAACAACGTTGCTTCCAGTGTAATAGGGTCAAGCTGCCACACACGAATTGGATAATCGCCGAGAATCACCCTGAATGGAGTAGGTGTCCAGACTATAGGAGATATAGTATAGGATGCGGGCAATTGATGTGGTGACTCTATAAACTTATACCCTTCGATTCGGTACCATTTCAACGTCTTTGTTGTAGTTGTAATAACATCAAAATCCATCCCAATAAGGATGTTCCCGGTTGGGTCAATGCTGAGCAACCAGGTATCATTAAATAAAAAGCTGCCAAGACTAATATTTCCATCAATGTCAAGAGTAAAAAACTGTGGAGGAGTATAATCAAAATAACTTATAGCACCTTTATATGAGAGCTGTTCTCCCCATAGCGATAAACACACAATCAATATAAGCAATAAAAAAGCATGGCGGAGGACTGAATGTTCTCCGCCTATTTTTATGTATGCCTGCCTCATTATGGGTCTAAGTGTCAACGCAGATGTACACCAGAAGTGGTGAGATTAAAAGTTGCAGTTGAGGAGACCTCTGGACGGTCTATTTCTTTCCACCCCCCTTCTTTTCCCCAGAATCTCTCCTCTTCATAAATAAGAGGAGAAAAAGTGTAACACTTATCTTATCACCTACCCTTTCTGCTTGTCAATAACTTTCCACCTTTCCTTGAAAATCTATATCATTGCCTAAATATAGATGTGTAGAGAAAGAGAACATTCGTATATCCTACATTATTTTGCAAAATAGATATTGGAAACTCAGGGGAGGTGAATTTTCAGAGTGGATAAGCGGGATGCGAAGTGGTAGAGTGGCGATGGGTAGTGTAGGTGTAGTGTTCTTTTGCGATGGGTGAGGCAGAGGGAGGGGATTCTGAGAAATGCAGTAGGGGGGTTCTTATCGTTCTTCGAGATAATGGATGTATGCCTGATAATTCCGAGAGAGTTCATTCAGGGAGTCACCGCCGAATTTAGCCAGGAACGCTCTTGCAAGTACGAACGCGACTGCGGCTTCTCCGACCACTGCGGCTGAAGGCACAGCACACACATCGCTTCGTTCTTTCGCGGCTGAAAAGGGCTGTTTAGTCTCAAGGTCAACTGATTGCAGAGGTTTCTGAAGTGTGGGAATAGGTTTCATCACAGCTCGCACGATGATAGGCGCGCCATTGGTCATACCGCCTTCGAGTCCACCAGCACGATTAGTGCGATGATAGAACCCACCAGCATATCCGTGTCCATCAAGTTTTCCCTCGGGGGATTTATTGTCAGCGGAAACAGGTTCATAAAAAATCTCATCGTGAACCTCTGAACCATACAGCTCAGCACTGGCGAACCCCAGTCCAAACTCTACACCCTTTATTCCGGGAATTGAAAGGATTGCCTGAGCAATCTGTCCATCGAGTCGTTCATCTGCGGACATAGGGCTTCCCAATCCAATGGGCACGCCAGTGGCAATGACCTCAAATATACCTCCGAGACTATCGCCACGTTCACGTGCTTCATCAATACGTCTGGTCATCAATTGTTCTGTCTCCGGGTCAGGACATCTCACAGCGGATTTCTTTGCCCGTTTACGAAGTTCAGCGAGATTCTGGTAGTCCACTCTGGTTTTCACGCCCCCGATATTAACGACAAACGAGAAGACAGAGATACCAAAATGCCTGAGCAATGTTTTGCATACCGCCCCCACAGCCACGCGAGCAACGGTTTCTCTGGCGCTTGCTCGTTCCAGCACGTTGCGGATGTCGTGATGAGCGAATTTTAAAGCACCTGCAAGGTCTGCGTGTCCCGGGCGTGGGCGTGTGACAATTTTTTCTTTTTTTATTTCACCGGGTTGAGGATTCATAATTTCCTGCCAGTTTTTCCAATCGCGATTCTCAATCATCATTGCAATAGGACTTCCCAGTGTGCGTCCTAATCGGACGCCACTGAGGAATTTAACGGTATCCTTTTCAATTTTCATTCGTCCACCACGCCCATATCCTTTCTGGCGTTCGGCGAGCTCCAGGTTAATCTCCTCGGTGCTGAGTTCCACCCCCGCCGGATAGCCGAGCAGGATTGCCAGTACTACCTGCCCATGCGACTCGCCTGCTGTGACATATCGTAACATTTTATTTACCTTTTTTGGTTGCGAGCTTTAATTTGCGTAGCAAGGACTCTGCGGTCTTTCCCTCAGAGGTGCTTTTATCCATTGCTACAGTGGTCTGGAGAAACTTATACATATTCTCATTATCACCGAGTTTTTGATACAAGCGTGCCATTAAATAGAAGAGTGTCTGATTTTTAAAATTGAGTTTTACCAGTACCTGTCCCTGTTGTAGAGATTCCCTGTACTTACCCCTCTCATACAAAGCCTGCATCAAGTAAAACCGCGGGCCAAAAGCCAGCGGATTATTCTGAATAGCCTTTTTTAGAAAATCAATCAACTCATCCCATTTCCCCTGATTTCTATAGACAGAAATTAGAGCCCAAAGAATCTGGTCGTCTTCTGGATAATCTTCATAAAGACTAAGCAAATATTGTTCTGCCTTATCTGGCTGTTTCAATAACCGATAAATGCTAACCAATGATTTTCTGGCGGCAAGATTTTTGGGGTTTATAGACAGGACATCAAGAAAATAGCGTTCTGCCTCTTTAAACTCGCCATATTGCATAAAGATATTGCCAGCAGCAAATCTGGTCTGCTCTTTGATAGACTCCCGGGCAGCCTCCTGGATGTGTTTGCGAGCAAGTTTGATATTGCCCTTTCTCAGGTAGAGCACACCTAAGTTAAAATGAATCTCTGCATAATCCGGTGCATATTTCTGGAGGGTTTTATAAGTCTCAAGAGCCCTGTCTACATCACCAAGGTTGCTATAGACGTGACCAAGTTTATAATACGATGTGATAAAAGTTGGATTATATTTTATTGCCTTGAGAAACGAGTCTCTTGCTTTTCTGTATAACTTAAGTTGAGTGGTTCTTTCGGCGGGATTACTATATGCTTCAGCGGCGCTCATCCACTGGAGTCCTTTGTTGTGAATTACCGCACCCACAAAGTACCTAACTGCATATACGGAGGAGGCAACTGAAAGAATCCCAACAATGATGATGCCGGCAGTAAGGAAATTTGTTTTTATATTTTTGGTACCAGGTTTATTGGCTTGTCGTGTAGCCATTCCGGTGGAGTATCTCTCAAAAAGACTACAACCCAGAGATATACCGAGAATAGACCAGTATGTAGCGCCAATTACTACCCAGCGAACGCTAGGACTAAAGAAATTTGTGAACAGTAACCCAATGATACTGGCAGTGAGTCCCAGTTGTGCAACACGCAGGGTAGGGTCTTTTCCGCGAAAAATCTGCCGCAACCCTAAAAAAAGCACTGCACCAGTAAACCACATATAGGTCAGAAAACCCACCACGCCAGTCTCGCATAGCAGGTCAAGGTAACGGTTGTGAGAGTAAAGCGTAACGTTCGAGATGTCGTGCTCCATATAATCAGGACGGCGATATTTCGGAAAAAGAATTCGGAACGTCCCGGGACCATTGCCAATCACTGGTCGGTCAAGGAACTGGCGCCAGCCACCATACCATATAATAGACCGCGATTCAAAGCTACGGTCGATTCCTTTCAATTTGGGCAACACAATCTGCTGTGTGAAAAAAAGCAATGTCCCCAGAATTATCACCAATCCAAGAATCCAGATATGTAAATGAGGAACGTATAACCGTTTGTAACGAATTGAACGCTGATACACAATGATGAAAAATGCCAGCACAAGTAAGGTGGCGCCAAAACTGTCTTTGGAGAATGCAAGATATATACAGGCTAATGCAAGAATAATGGAGATGGCTGAAAGCAATCTTTTACCGGGTGATTCAAAAATAATGACACCTGCAAGACTGATTGGTAAAAGCATTACAAGGAAACCAGAGAAAAAGTCGCGATTTAAAATGGTAGAGAACATATCTCGTGCACTGGCAAACGTGTTCACAAGAATATAGGTATAGTCAAAGATTCTTGCGGGTTGACCCGGGAAAAACCATTTTTTTATAAGCGCAAAAAGACCGGTGTATTGCAGAATACCAAATACCGTGGTCACGATAGTTATCCATACAAAGATATAAATAGCCTTGAGGATATGGTCTTTGGTGACCATAGAAACAGCAAACGCAAAGAAAAATCCAGCAAGAGCAAGATGCTGTCCGATGACTATCCAGCCGACCCATTTAAAGGAGCTGAAAATCAGCGAGATTACCAGTGCACCGAAATATGCCAGAAGCGGGAAAACTACTATTCGAGGAGGAGGCGTCAGTCCACGCTTGGTGATTAAAAGAAGAAATAGGAATAATAACCAGGGACCAAAAAAATACGTCATTGAGACTTTTATTTCATCCAGGTGATAGGTAAATGGAGTAAACGAAAGAATAATTAGCCACAGACAGATAAACGATACAAAGTACAACAGAGTGCCTTTCTTGAGGCGTTGACGTTGCACTGCTGAAAGCCTTTTTTGTCCTCCTTTGTTACTCATAAACGATGTAGCACCTCAATCTCAATTTCTTGCTGTAACGCTCGCAAGACAGAATCAAAATCCTCCCTTTGCTCCACAGGTACCCAGACCTCCACTACTCCCTGCTTCTCATCAATTGTGCGTACCACTCCTAACCCTTCGTATGCCTCAATCGTACCGTTGAAATAGCAAATCTCCTCTTTTGGCAATCGGAGGCGATAGACAAGATTATCTCCCTGAGTGTAGGGCTTATGTTTAAACTTTCGTACCATTAACATAAGGACTAAATAGTAT
>JAGHBZ010000023.1 GCA_021160705.1 Candidatus Sumerlaeota bacterium | reverse complement strand
CCGGATGAACAATGGATTGAAGAGCAAGACGCACCGCAACCCCAGGTTCTCTATTTTATCTATTACGGTAACGAGTTTAAAAGAGGGATTTCGTTACTCAAGGATATACTGGGGGATGTGCCGCCGGTACCGGAATGGATAATGGGGATATGGTTTTCGTGCTATAGAAAAATGGGCGAAAAGGCGTTCAGAAAATTAAAAGAAGATTTTGATAAATATCGTCTACCGCTTGATGTTATTGTCGTGGATACAGACTGGCATAAGCACTGGTGGCACGGGTTCGACTGGAATAAGCGACTATTCCCTGAGCCTTCACGATTTGCCCGCTGGCTTCGCAGAAAGCATCTGCACGCTGTATTTAATGTTCACCCGCAATACATTCCGCAAAAGGATAGCCGACTCCCGAAATTTATTAAAGAAACAAGTGTTGCAGAAGTTTATCTTGATGAAGATACAGCACCACATCCCTTTCACAAAGGATGTCTGGCAGTAGACTTATTTGATAAGAAACAAGCATTAGCATATTTCAGGATTTTCCATAACCCGATTGAGCAAGCGGGTTGTGACATCTGGTGGATAGATGGTTCTATAAAAGACACTCAGGGCAGAGAATCCACCACCTGGCTGAATCATATCTATTTTCGGTATGCAAATCAGTCATCGGATAAGGAAACAAGTATAGTGCTTTCCCGGGGATATGGTCTGGGTTCACATCGCTCGGCAATTTTATTTACAGGAGATACACTATCTCAATGGTCAGTGCTTGAACAGGAGGTCATAATGACCCCAATGGCGAGTAATTGTTTGTTCTCTTACGTTTCCCACGATATTGGGGGCTTCATTTCCGGCTCACCTGATTGGAAGGAGAACAAACCTCCAGATGACCTGTATATTCGGTGGGTTCAGTTTGGATGTCTGAGTCCCATTATGCGATTTCATAGTGACCACGGAATTAGAGAACCCTGGAAATTCAAAAAAGAAACCCTTCGGATAGTAAGGAACTTTCTGCATTTTCGCACCTGTCTTAGACCCTATTTAATGCAGCTTGTTCACATTGCTCATAAGACTGGCGTGGCTCTGTGCCGTCCGATGTACTATGAGTTTCCTGACGATGAGGATGCGTATAGATTTCAGAAACAATATATGCTTGGAGATGCAATGCTTGTCTCACCTGTTACCTCAGAAGACTCACGGGTCACCACCTGGTTCCCTCGTGGTACGTGGTATCATTGTTTTACCGAACGAATTATCAGAGGACCAGCGGTAATTTCCGAGAAAGTGCCTTTGAACATTATGCCCGTTTATGTTCGAGAAGGTCATTCTATTCCATATATTCCATACACAAAGCAAACAACCGCCTCTTCTGTCAGGAAGCGAAAAAGCGTTTACTCCTACAAACCAGAAAAAGTTCCGTTATGTGTTAAAATGGGAATTAAGATGATGGAATAACGGGAGTCGCTCATTGATGCCCCTCTGAAGACCACTCTGCTCAGCACAGCACGTTAGTCTTAAGGATTGAGGAATCGTGGATAGCTCTTTTGTATACGGGTGAGCTAATTTTTAGTATCCTGCTGGGATTATGTATAGAAATATTTATGCAGTTGTTCTTCCACGGCATTAATAACATCCTCAGCCTGTATAGCGGTCATACAGCGATGGTCACCCGGACACTCCCGCAATAAGCAAGGTGCACACTCCGTCTCTTTGCGAACAATGACGGCTTTCTGGCTATAAGGAGCAGTGGTCACCCAGTCAGTGGAGCCAAAAATAGCTACCACTGGCGTGCCGACCGCTGAAGCTATATGCATCGCCCCAGAATCATTGGTTATATACAGGTCAAGAAAACTCAACAACGCAATCAACTGACGTAGCGACACCTCGCCTGCAAGATTATGTATATTCTTGCTTTTTGTTCCGGAGATAACTTCTTCAGCTATAGGGCGTTCCTGAGCTATACCCGTGACAATAACTGTAGCATTATGCTTTTGCTGGATATAATCAGCAACAACGGCATATCGTTCAGGAAGCCAGCGTTTTGCACTGCCGTAGAATGCTCCGGGGTTTATTCCGATTAAAGGGCGATTGCGTTGCAGGTCAATGTCCCTGTTCAGGAGAAACTCCTTGACCTCCTTTGCTACCTGCTCGTTCACGGGCAGGACGAGGTTGCGTTCTGCGTTATCCACATCACAGATAGGTCGCAAAAGATTAAGATAATACTCAACCTGATGAACACGAAGTATCCTGTCGGTGACCTTGATGCGTTCGGATAACAACCAGCCCCTGTGGTCCCGGTCATAGCCGATACGATACCGCACACCACCTGCCCAGAGTGTTAGGGCTGAAACAAATGAATTGGGAAAACTAATACCAAGGTCAAACCGTTGACTTCGCATACGATGCGCAAGCCGCAAGAAGGATAAAGGATTGGTTAATTTGTTCTCAATCCATAGCTCGTCAATATCAGGATTATCCACGAGCAGGTCTGCGACCCATTGACGGGCAATAGCAACAATTCTTGCTTTCGGGAATTGACGACGCAACAACCTGATAGACGGCGTGGTCAATATAGTATCTCCAACCCAATTTGTACTCTTTATGACTATTTTATCGAACGACATAGTGAGTTTTGATTTATTAGCTCAAATGTAGCAATCTGGTCTGGTAGAATGGCATTACTTTTGCAGTAAAGAAAAATCAGAAGATAAAAGTTTATTCTCCTCCACCCGGTAGCCAGAGGTAATAGAATCCGGGTTCTAACGGAGTCATAGAACCCAGACCAAAGTTTATAAGATTCACTGTAGTATTAGAAGGTGTCTCCGGAAATCCTGGTGCGAACTGGCTATAGATATTATTTTTGTATTCAAATCGCCGATAATAAGTAACCACACGAGCGTCTTTTATACCAGTCAGTTCTTTGGTTTTATCAATCACTTCGTCAAGATATGCCACACCATCAATTAGTCCGAGTTGCTCTGCCTGTTTGTCGCTAAAGATTCTGCCATCCGCAAAGGGCAGGAGTTTATCCAGCTTAACGTCTGGACGATTCTCCACAATCGCATCAAGGAAACGTTGATAATACTCATCTATGAGCTGTTGTAAAATCTGGCGTTCTTCATCAGTGAGTGAACGCCATAATGAGCCCATATCCTTTTTAGCACCGGATTTTATAATCTGTGTCTGCACACCGATTTTATCAGCCAGTTCTTTCAGGTTAAGAAACACAGCAACCACACCAATACTGCCTGTAATCCCCCCGGGTGAGAGATAGATTTTATCCGCGGCGAGTGAGACAAAATATCCACCAGAGGCACCAACAGAGATAATTGAAGCGACAACAGGTTTTTGAGATTCCTCCTTAAACTTTTTAATTTCTCGATACAACACATTGCACCAGCTTACCAGTCCACCCGGGCTATCAATCCGCAACACTACAGCTTTGATTGCGTGGTCTTTTTTTGCCCGCTCAAGCGCTTCTTTGACGTCGGCAATGAGGTCTTTCTCCACTCCCCGCTGGAAAAAGGAACTCCCATATCCTTTAGTAATAATGCCCGAGACGTCCACCAGTAAAATTTTATTTAGTGTGTAGAAATGGTCTGCTTTTTGAACAGTAATTTCCTTATACCTGGACTTAAGGGAGAGGAGTTCGGGTCCAAACATCACCACGCAACCCTGAAGGATAAGCATTATTCCAATAGCAGTTGCCAGCCATATATAATGTCGACGAATATTCATCTCAACAGACCTCCTCCAGTCTCGTTATCGTTCAAGACTCAAAAACTCTCTGGTATAAGGATTATGATAAACTATATAAAGGATTCCAGCCATAACAGCAATAAAAATAGCACATTGAAGGATTTCTTTTTTGCGGAACTCAAGGTAGCGAAAATTTAAGAACACAAATATTGCAGACATAAATGGCAGTGCAGGGAT
>JAGHBZ010000031.1 GCA_021160705.1 Candidatus Sumerlaeota bacterium | reverse complement strand
CAATGCGAGTAGCTGCGGGTGCTTCACTAGTTGGGTCAAGACGATAGTGGAGATAGAAACTGGAACCACCAGACTCTGGAGCAAGAGGAGGATTAAAGGTTATACCGAAGTATTGAGTATTATCTCCAGGCATATTTACCTGCTTTGTGCCTAATTTTACATAATCCGGAGAACTCGATTCCAGATACGGATAGGGGTTTTTCATTCCGGTACCACTCCAGTTAATATACCAGTGATTGGCAATAGTTCCAACTGAGGAAGAATCTCTCTGCACTATGGGAGTAGCAGTATCCCAGGTCGGACCAATACGAATCTCAGCAATGTCTATATAAAGGGTACCAGTAGCGGGTGAACCATCGTCCCAGTCACTTTCACTGACCTGAATCCAGCGGAGCGTAATGGTTGTGCCAGCAGGGTCATCAACCCCTGTAAAGGTCTGTTGATAGATACTCCAGTTCTCATCAGTCAACTGCCACCACCAGGGACCCCAATACTCAGTGCCAGTAGCGTCATCGCAAATAATGAAGCGATAACAGACGTCGTTTGGAGAACCAGGGGCACGTCGCATCTTCCAGAAAATATGACTATTTGGACCACATTGTGGACCAGGGGGGTCAAAGGTATGCATCCAGTGAGTCCTGTCATCACCAGCACCGTGTCTCTCACAACCAAGCCGTGCATAGTTGACTTCGCCCTGCCAGGAGGCATATCCAAAGTTACCCGGAGAAGCAACCCAGATGTCGTAAAAGTCACTCAGGGGCTGGGAAGTGGTATTGGGATGGTAGTCACGATGCTGGAGTTCTACTGCGTTGGAGTCAGCAGCGGCGGCATCTATGTCAGTCCCATAGCCCGAAGGTGCCCACACAACACGGTCAATGTCTACGAGTATCAGTCCTGAGGAAGTATCGCCGTCATTGGTGTCACTCACTCCGATACCGATTCTCTGGATATTTACGGTGGATGGGCAGGGGAACTCGTGAGTCCTCCATTCATGGGTATACAAAGTATTCCAGGAGTTAGTCCACCAACCATCAGTGAACTCAAAGTCCCAGCCATTTACATCCAGTCCACGCTCACTTATATTAGCAGGAGCCTCACTATCAGGCGAGAGGCGGTATCTGAGATAGAGACTGTATCCTGAACCGGGAAGAAAAGGAACAAAGTTCTGGTCCCACCAGTTAGTATTATCGCCACCCATATTTATCTGCTTTGTGCCAAGGGTAGCGAATCCCGGAGATTCAGGGTGATAGATGGGGAATCTGGGTAACCAATTAACATTTGTCCAGGCAAAATACCAGCGATTTGCATTCAAACCCGCTGAAGTGGAGTCACGAAGGGGAATTGGCGTGGCTGTATCCCAGGTCGGTCCTATGCGTATCTCTGCTATATCATAATAGATGTAGCCGGTATCAGCGGAACCATCGTCCCAATCACTTATGCAAGGCTGAATCCAGGGAGTGGTGATGGTTGTTCCAGTATCACTATCGTCAATTCCTGAAAATCGTGGTGCCCAGATGAACCAGTCAGTAGAAGTCATCTTCTGCCACCAGGCAATCTGGTAATACTCTGCTCCTGTGGAAATATTCCTGATAATTATGTTATATGCCACATCATCTGGAGATATAGTCGGGCGACGAACCTTGAGGAAGATATGGGAATTTGGACCAATCTGTGGCTCAGAACCCTCATCAAAGTTGATTGCCCAATGAGTTCTGTCATCGCCGGCTCCGTGACGGTTACACTCAAGTCGTGCAAAGTAGGTCTGAGCATAAGCAATTGTAGTAAATACCATTAAAGCAAGAACAAGGAGTAAATTAACTCTTGTACTACGCATCTTAAATCCCTCCTTTCTATGTTTATTTAGTTTCGCGAAAGAAAAGCCGAGGAAAATTATCTCTCGGTTTTTTGCTTCTAATAATAAATCGCCCAGATTGGGTTAGCATCCAGACTCATCCCTTCATAGAGATAAGGAGCATAGCCCGGAGTCCACGAAGGCATTCGTTTTGTCCAGCAGGGAAGCCAGCGAGTTATTGTGCCTGTCCCGGTGTATTCATAGTAATCATTAAACCAGGGGAACTTCTGAGCTGTACCGCCGCTGACCGCACTCTCAAAGCCTGTTTCATCCAGACCAGAATCACCATACCCCACATAGTCAATGTCCATATACAGGTCCTTGTGACCATAATCGAAGTCTCTGTCGCTGGTCAGTATTCGCAGACACTCCACTGTGCCCACACTACCGAGAGAATATTCCGCGAATGTCCAGTCAGAGGGCACATCTGTCCAATTCTTTAGTCTTACACCAGAGTTGAAGTCGTTAGGGTCGCCACGCCAGACGTCAGTATCATAAACTACTATCGCATAGTCGAAGCCAACGTCAGTAGCCGGGTCTCTGCGGAACCGCATATATAGGCTCTTGCCACTGCTATCAAGAGGTGGGTCAAAATAGATATGCCAGGCACTTGTATCCTCGCATACCCCTGAGTCATGCCAGTCATGTGTTCCAATAACTACATAATCTACCCCACCTTCGGAGGCGTAAGTTGGACGTGCTGGTAACCATTGTGGTCCTGGACAGCCTCCCCAATGCGAAGCACTCCACGTTAAACCTATCCTGTTCGGCTCATCTGACGGAGCAAGTGGTGGACAGATATCTACTGCACTTGGGTCGTCCCAATTCTTTCCAATATCAGTCACCTTTATCCAGTCAAGGTCAAGATAAACTACGCCTTGCGTATCAGGTTCAACATCGCCCACACCGATGGCTATACAAGTAACCATTTCTCCCGAGGGGAATCCGCCCATTGAGGGGCAGTCAAAACTATCAATTTGCCAGGTTGCTCCAATAGTCGTAGGAGTATCTCCCCATCCCTTTAACCAGTAAAGGGTATTGGTCAGATCTGAGCGCATATTCACCGAGACCCTTACCGCATCCGCGCCGACAGAGGCTGGGGCATAACGCCACCGAAACCAGAAAGTCTTATCCTGGGGATAGAATCTCTCTGCTTCTGTGAAGACATATATCCAGAAGAGTTCGTCGTTATCAGCTCCGGGATACTCATTTTCATTGAGGATACAACCCAATCTCGCGTAATCCTCACCACCAACAACCACTGACACACAAGTAATCAGGAGGAAAGTGGCAATTATTATAACAGCAAATCGTGACATAATGATTCACCTCCTTTTATTCTTTTATAACGATTATCAAAATTATAAAGGGATTTAACCTGATTTACTTATTTCGTGTCAAGAGAAAAATAAAAAAAAATAAAAAAATTTTCCACGGGTGCACCTATGCCCTTCAGAGTCTATTTTTCCAATATAAATACTGAGAACTTAAAGCCTCAAATGTGTACCTTGAGGCTATAAAAATTTTGGCGAATTCAGATAAGAAAACCATCTGCTTTTCCTTATGAAATTGTTTATCAAAAACCTCCCCCAACCAGGGCTCTAATCACAAATTCCTCATTGAACAGGATGAAATTCCGATGGCTTTAGCTCTAAAATAAATTTTCGTTCTTACGCACACACCTTTTACCCCTGTCAGGAGTTTCATTTAATGAAGAAAGCATATCCCAAATTCATATAATTCCTGAACCAGATTGTATAGAAGTCACTAAGCATACCAGGAGTTTTATTCTTCACGTAATCCCTAGGTTGAAGCAAAGTGGCTTTGGGACTTCTGGCTGCCTTATCTATATCATCCAAGAACCCAGATGGTGCCCATACCGCCTGGCTAATATCAACAAGGAGCAAACCTGTAGAAGAGTCGGTATCAACTATATCACTCACACATATTCCAATTCTGAAGACCTTGCTTGGGGTTGGGGAGACAAATTCTTTGACCTGCCATTTATGGCTTCTCACAAGGTTATCAGCCCACCCTCCACCAATGAACTCAAAATCACCATTCTCATCAAGTCCTCTCACTATAAGGTGCACTGGAGCACTACTTTCTGGTGCCAGGCGATATTTCAAATATAAACTATGACCATTTCCCGGTAGAGGTGGGATAAGATTCTGGTCCCACCACTGGGAATTATCGCTTTTCATATTGGTCTGCAAAGTCCCTATACGCACAAAACCCGGTGGCTCTTTATGGAGATAGGCAAATCTGGGTTGCCAGTTTACATTACTCCAGGCAATATACCAGCGGTTGGCATTTATACCTAATCGGCTGGAGTCGCGCAATTTTATTTCCCTGGCACTCTCCCAGGTCTTTCCCAGGCGTATCTCCGCTATATCACAGTAGATGTAGCCTGTTCCCACACTATCGTGGTCGCTGATGGCAATCTGAATCCATGGTGTGGTGATTGGTTTTCCGGCTGGTGAGTCATCCACACCAGTAAATCTTGGCATCCAGATAAACCACTGAGTCCGGGTTAATCTTTGCCAGCCCTGCTTCTGCCAGTACTCCTTGCCTGTCTTTACATCACGGATTATGCAGTGATAATCCACATCATCAGGGAAACTGGGAGTACGACGGAGCTTTATAAAGATATGATTGGGGGACCAATTGTATTGTAGGCTCCTGACCGGGCTCAAAGTTAATAGCCCAATGGGTGCTGTCATCGCCTGCACCCAATCGGTTACAGCAAAGCTGCACGTAGGGCTGCTCTGCATAACTCAGGACAGCAATGACAAAAACCAGAATAACAATGCTAAGTTTTCTCTGCTTCACTTTGTTCCTTCTTTATCCACTGAGTTTTTACTCATTTTGCCAAAGTCTTCAGATGAAAACAACTCAATTAATGAAAACGATAAAATAAGGGCTAGAGCGACGTCAAGATGGATTTTTCATAGATTTGATTTTCTTGAAGAGAACACGTCGATTGAAACCCATACATACCCTCCTCCGCCTGTTTAAATCTTGATATAAGAGCTTTCTGAGGGTTTGCTGAAAAAATTTTTGGAGTAAAAACATCCAGTGCAATACAAAGAGTCTAAGCGAGGAGAAGCCACAACAAACGAAAGCGAATTGTCTAATTTTTTGTAAATCGTTTTTAATTTTTATTGACATCTCCTATCTCCATAATAGTGTGAACATACATTTTTATTTAAATAAAAGGAGGAATATCTTATGAACAAACAGAATCTTTCAGCTTTTATTATGGCGTTTCTTTTGCTTTTCCCTGGCATAATGATAAAGGCAGGAGGCACAGAGGATGGTATAGTAGTGGCGGAATTCACCCAATTGAGGGTTACCGGTTATACTCTACCCCGGGATAGCTTCAAGATAGAATACCCAGAGGGTAATGGAACGCTCTTCTCGTGGGTTGGGAGAGCTGGGGATGATGGGATGCTCTGGGCACATTGCACCTTGCCTTCGGCTCTCCCGGGTAATAAAGCTCTCATTTCAGTGACCGCCGCACGGTATTCAAGGGACATCCCTGTGGATTTCCAGATTTGCGTCCGACCTCCAGAGGGGGAATGGCATAGATTACATCTTGGTCTGAAAAGGGCTATAAAAGGGTCTACCTGGACATGGTATTCAAATAACAGGGCGCAAATCTTACCTTCTGATGGCTCGTTTAAAACTATTATTTATGATTTGTCGCAGTTAAATGGTGTCCCAGAGGAAATCAAATACATAGCGCTGGATGTTTCTGATGCAGACTCAACTGGGAAGGATACACCCGGTAGACGCCAAGGCGTAAAAATCAAGGAGATAAAGGTAATGCTCAACTCTCCGCAGACAAAAGTAAAACTCGGGACCATTCCCGGTGTGATTAAAGACAGATGGGGTAAGATTGGTCCTATGGGTTACGTGGAGATTATTAACTATTCATCGCAGAGAGAGCAGTTTAAGGTGTATGTAAATGAATGTGAACCTTTGCAAACATATATTCAGTCTGGCTCAAAGATAGTAGAGTTCGTCTGCGACAGGAGTCCGAGCAGAGTTAGAGTTAGCAAAAACGGGAAGATAATATTTGAGAAAGAGATAAAGCCCGAGGCGGCAAAATATATAGAACTAAAGAGAGAGACTCTTTCCTTAATTGACCTGCTGAAGTGGAAGAATGCGGAGGCAGAAAAGAAAGATGGGTATCTGGAGGTGAAATGGCAGGGGAAAAAAGGCAATGACGGCACAATTGCGGGAACGTGTACTCTGAATAAGGCTTTGCCCGTGGAAAACATTATCCTTCAGCTCCTTATGGAAAGAAATAACCCCCGCTATCCAGTGGAGTATCGTATAGGACTAAAACTACAAGGAGAAAAGAACTGGTTCTATGTGCGTCAAGATACCCGGATGGTTATGACCGAAGAAAAGGGGTATGAGCGTTGCTGGACTTATTGGGGTGGGAACGAGAAATTTGAGATTCCGCAGAAAGGCAAGGTGCTTGTTAGAATCTGCCTTGGAGACCTATTAAGAGCTGATAATTATTTTATGACAAGACCCCTTGCGGGCAATCTCCAGGCAATTCGGCTGGATTTATCCGACGCTGAGGAGCTCGGTGCTGATAATCCAGGGGTTAGTATTGGTGTAAAACTCCACGATGTCTCTATCATAAAAACTGTTATCTGGCATCCTGAGCTCTGGTTTCCTATTTTTCATGGCGAGATTGAGAGGCTTTTTAGTGAAGACTACCTTAGCTGGATTGAATGGTATACAAT
>JAGHBZ010000269.1 GCA_021160705.1 Candidatus Sumerlaeota bacterium | reverse complement strand
TGCGGTAGCGAGTAAAGAGAGCCGAACCCGCTCAGAGTTCTTTCGCGAAGCAGCCCGACGTTACATTGAGGAGTTCTCACGAAAAATGAGCTCACTACCTTCTGCACACAAATATACTATTGGAGAGCTACGCCAGATGTTAGAGGCAGAGCGACTCAGTAGTGGAAAAGGAATTACAATGAAGGCACGCCGGGCAATCCGCCGGGTGAAAAAACGTATCCGCCACAAACGGAAAAAATCAAAAAGCGGGCGCTAACAGAGGGGTTGCCATCTGTGGCTACCGCTTTTGTAAGGAGAATGATAATTATGAAAGACCAGCCAATCACAAATGAAAAAACAGTCCCACGAATCTTTGAAAGGTGCTGGAAATTCAACAAGATTGAACCTTTAAAGGAACAGGGGCTGTATCCCTATTTTCGTGTCATTAGCTCTGCCCAGGACACCGAAGTCATTGTGAATGGTAAAAAGATAATTATGCTCGGCTCTAATAGCTATATGGGGTTAACTAATGACCCGAGAGTAAAAGAAGCAGCAATCAAAGCGATTCAGAAATATGGCACTGGGTGTGCTGGCTCACGATTCCTCAACGGTACCCTTGACATCCATATTGAGCTGGAACGTAGACTGGCTGAATTCGTGGAGAAAGAAGACGCACTGGCTTTTACCACAGGGTATCAGGTGAATGTTGGTACTATCGGTGCACTTGTCGGGAAAAGGGATTATGTGATTATTGATAAAACTGACCACGCATCAATCATAGACGGAAGCAGAATGGCAGCAGGAGAGATTCTGCAGTTTGACCACAATAATATGGCAGACCTTGAGTCGGTACTACAATCGCTGGATGAGAAAGCTGGCAAACTCATTGTGGTAGATGGCATTTACAGTATGGAGGGTGATATTGCTCCGTTGCCTGATATATGTCGGCTGGCAAAAAAATACAATGCCGCGGTGATGGTGGATGATGCACATTCCATTGGTGTGTTGGGGAAATGGGGAAATGGCACTGCTTCTCATTTTGACCTGGTAGAGGACGTTGACCTGATTATGGGTACGTTTAGTAAATCTCTGGCGTCAATCGGGGGATGGATTGCAGGTAAGAAAGAGATTATTAATTATCTGAAACATCACGCAAGGGCGTTAATCTTCAGTGCGAGCATCTCACCACCAAATGCCGCAGCCGCACTCGCCTCCCTGGATATTATTATTAACGAGCCGTGGCGACGTGAAAAACTCTGGGAAAATACACGATATATGCTGGAGAATCTTAAAGGGTTGGGATTTGATACTGGAGCCGCAGAGACACCTATTATACCTGTTGTTATTGGTGATGTTATGGGAGTATTTCACTTCTGGCGCAGGCTTCATGATGAGGGTCTGTTTATTAACCCGGTGGTTCCTCCGGCAGTGCCTATTAGTAAATCCCTGGTAAGGGTAAGTGTTATGGCGACTCACACCAGAGACCAGCTGGATTTTGCACTGGAGAAGTTTGAAAAAGTTGGGAAAGAGATGGGCATTATATCTTAGCGCTGAGGAAGGTATAATATACCCTGCTCTCCCACGTCAATCCGACGGTGAGTACCTGGAACTAAAATTTACGTAATTAATGTTCTCCACCGTGAGAGATATGGAAAGAACGCAATTTACTTCAAGGGAGGATACCCTGATGAGAAAAATATATCTAATATGCCTGATATCAGTGCTGGTAACGGGAATTATGAGTTGTGGTTTGCTACAAAGAGAACTCAAACTATCAAAGGTAATGACCGGACTTGATGTACTTGAACGTGAAAATTTTCAGCGACTTAAAGGTTTACGGGTCGGACTGGTCTCCAATCATTCTGCTCTTAATAGACGAGGGGAACATATACTTGACCTTATGCTGAAGAGCGGAAATGTAAAAATAACCGCTATATTCGCACCTGAGCACGGATTTCGGGGAATCGCTGAACGGAAAATTGAAAATTCCAGAGAAGAACGCACCGGACTACCTATCTTCAGTCTCTATGGAAAGACATTACGTCCCACCTCTGAAATGCTGAAGGATATTGACATACTGGTATTTGACATCCAGGACATTGGTGCACGGTTTTATACCTATATTTCCACAATGGCGATGTGTATGGAAGAGGCGAAAAAGCACAACATAAAATTTATGGTTCTTGACCGCCCGAATCCTATCACTGGACTTAAAGTCAGGGGTCCTATTCAGGACAGGGAACTTCTGCGTAGATTCACCAGTTATTTCCCCCTGCCAGTGATGCACGGAATGACTATAGGGGAGCTGGCGAGGATGTTTAACGAGGAATATGGTATACAATGTGAGCTTGAAGTCGTAAAAATGGAAGACTGGCATCGGATAATGTACTTTGACGACACCGGCTTGCCCTGGGTTAATCCATCGCCTAATATTCGTAACGTGACGGAGGAGATATTGTATCCGGGTGTTGCCCTCACTGAAGGAGCAAATGTAAGTGTGGGGCGGGGCACCCCTACTCCTTTTGAATGGCTCGGCGCACCCTGGATTAATGCCCAAGAATTCACTCAGGAGCTACGTTCCCGAAACCTACCTGGCATCCGATTCGACCCGGTGGAGTTTACTCCAAATTCCAAAACCAATCGTTATCCGAATCAGCGGTGTTATGGCGTGCATTTTACCCTGACTGATAGAAGTGCATTTATGCCAGTTGCTACAGGTATCCACATTGTTGACGCACTATACAAACTCTATCCTGATAAGTACAACATAGATAGAACATACGGTCTCATTGGTAGTAAAGCTGTTATAAAAATGATAAAGAACCGTGTCCCGGTAGATAAAATTATCCAGAGCTGGCAAGAGGAGCTCCAGTCATTTATCAAGGTCAGAAGCAAATATCTCCTTTATCTTGAATAATTTTACCAGTTTATCTGCTCCTCATCTCTTATCTTACGTTGAGAGAGCTACACCTCTTGGTGTTTTCCGGTTTTTGTCCATAAACATCTATTGCCTATCGTTAATGCACCAGAAACTCTATGTTCAGTTCAACAAGGTGTGACTAAGTTGTCTGAACTATGCACAGTATACTATATATGATATGTAATATACCTCAATTATATTTCACTGGTC
>JAGHBZ010000192.1 GCA_021160705.1 Candidatus Sumerlaeota bacterium | reverse complement strand
TATTCTTTTTTTGATTTAAAGATAATGCCATTAATTTCCCAGGCAATCAATGCCCAGAGCCCGAGACCAAGTATAAAGTATAACACGAAGTCAAACGGAGTGAGAGGCGCCAGTTTCGTCTGAAGTGATTCACTCATTCGGAGCACTAAAATAAAAATCGGCAAAGGTGCCAATGCCACAATAGGTAAGAAGAGTGCCCGGAGCAGTTTAGAGAGAAATGGTACACGGATTTTCCGCTCCACCTCAACAGTCGGGAAGAGTTTCAACGCCTCATCAATATCGCTTGCGCTGACAATGACCGGACGGATATTCATTCCCACCAATGCTTTCAGATTATCTATAAGCACAAGGTTAGATGGGTCTTCCATAGCCAGCACAAGGGTCTTATCTTCAATTCGTATGGGAACAACGTGGTGTCTGTAGGCAATTGAACGTGGTATGAGTGTCAATATCTTGGGGTCAATCTCCTCCATAACTAATGACACAAGCTCATAACCAAAAGTCTTCTTAAGAATACTCATCTTGGCACTTTCAGTTATAGCCCCTAATTCTACGAGAATACGAGCCAGAGGTTTATCAGTCGCCTCCTGGATACGCATCGCCTCATTCAGCTGGGACTGGGTAATCAGCCCTTCACGGAGTAAGACGTCTACTAAACTAACGCCTGTTTGTGTGGGTGACTTCTTCATAATTTTGTATTCCCCACAATAAAAATATATTTAAAGTAATACTTATGTAATCTCTTTTTGTATCGGTGTCAAGTCTAATCACTACTTTTTTAAAAGCGTCATCTAATGTCAGCCAAGCCTCCAAAAGTGCGGTTAAATATTAATCAATCTCGTTCAATGAGCTTCAATATTATATTTACGCATTTTTTCAATTAACGTTGTGCGTTTGAGTCCAAGCAATTCTGCTGCTTTTGATTTAACACCCCCGGCACGCTTAAGTGCACTCTGGATGAGGTTTAATTCAATGGTGTTCATAACTTGATTAAGATTAATGGTATGCCCTAATCGTAATGCCTCCAGCTCAAACTGCTGAATTGATTCTATTGTGCGGTATCGCGGAGGCAGATGTTCCACGTCAATCATCCCCTTTTGATGTATAATAATCATTTGTTCTACCAGATGTTCTAATTCTCTGACATTGCCGGGCCATTGGTATTTTTGGAGGAGTTCAATTGCCCGGGGTGTGAACCCTTCCACTGCACCGCCGACTTTTTTATTATAGATACTAATGAAATGTCTTATTAGATAAGGTATATCATCCGTTCGCTCACGAAGAGGCGGGAGCTGGATTGGTACCACATTAAGCCGATAAAATAAATCCTCACGGAACTCCCCCCGTTGTAATGCGAGTTCAAGGTCTTTATTTGTTGCGGCAAGGATACGCACATCTACCTTAATGGTCTTGACAGAACCCACGGGCTCAAATTCACGTTCTTCTATGATGCGGAGGATTTTTGCCTGCAGTCGTGGGCTCATATCTCCAATCTCATCAAGGAAGATAGTACCCCCGTGTGCATACTCAAATTTGCCGACCCTTGAGGATGTTGCTCCAGTAAATGCTCCTTTTACGTGACCAAACAACTCGCTCTCCAGTAGCTCTTCAGGGATGGCAGCACAATTCACTATGACCAATGGCTTATTAGCCCGACGACTATTATAATGTATCTCTTTTGCGACAAGCTCTTTCCCGGTACCTGATTCGCCTTTAATCAACACTGTGGCGTCAGTATTGGCAACTGAGTTAATCAGATGGAAGACTTCCTGCATTGCCTCTGACTTGCCGATAATGCTCGGGCGTCTGGAATATTCCTTTATTCGTTCCCGGAGATATACATTCTCTTGCTTGAGGGATTTCATCTGGATAATCTTCTGAGCGATGAGCTTTACCTCTTCAATATGAAAAGGCTTGGTTAAGAAATCATACGCTCCAGCACGAACTGCCTCTACTGCTATAGAGATAGTGCCATAAGCAGTGATGATAACGGCTTCCGAGTCAGGGGAATGGCGCTTAAGTTCTTGAACGACCTCAATCCCGTCTGCACCGGGCATACGAAGGTCTACAAATACAATGTCATAGTAATCTTTGTGTATTTTATCAATTGCCTCAGTGCCGTCGCATGCCGTGTCAACAGTATATCCCTCATCCTTGCCTAATACCTGAGAAAGTATATCACGAATTGCAGGTTCATCATCAGCCACTAAAATGTGAACGTTCTCTGGTTCAATAGTATTGGGCATTTTATCCATAATTTAATACCCGAAATTTGTCAGTCTTTTTTATGCAATTGTACTCTCAGAGCAGTAAGGAGCGCAACATAATAGATAGACTCCTCATCACATCCCCGGGATAAATCGCTGACAGGTATGGAGACATTCTGAAGCAAGGGACCCAGAGCCATAGCACCACATAGCCGTTCAACGAGTTTATAGCATAGGTTTCCAGCGTTTAGGTCAGGAAAGATGAGCACATTTGCCCTGCCCTCAAGCACGGATTGTGGACATTTTCGGCGTGCTATTTCAGGAATCAGTGCAGCATCCGCCTGCAGCTCCCCATCACAGGTAAGTCCTGGATTCTTTGCCCGACAGAGTTCCACTGCCCTGCGCACTTTTTCAATCAAAGGATGGGAGGCACTACCATAAGTAGAAAATGATAAAAAAGCCACTTTTGGCTCTGTCTCAAACAGGATAGAGGCGGTCTGTGCAGTGGACTCAGCAATCTCAGCCAGTTGTTCTGGTGTAGGGTCAGGGACGACAGCACAATCTGCAAACAATAATACTCCTTTCTCGCCAATCTTCCCCTGATTGGTGACCATCAAGAACGAGCTGTTGAGTGTCCGGGTTCCGGGTGCAAGTCCAAGCACATATAGAGCAGCCCGAACTACATTTGCAGTGGTGTTAACTGCACCGGCGACCATTGTGTCAGCATCTCCTCTGCGAACCAGTAGTGAGGCTGTAAACAATGGATTGCTTACCATTTTTTGAGCGACTGAAGGGTTAACACGTTTTCCCTGTTCTGTGCGGATGCGAATAAATTCATCACGAAGCTCGTTAATTATCTGCCCGTCTGTATTATTGAAGATTTGAACTCCCGTTAAATCAATCTGCCACATCTGGGCACGTTTTTTAATCTCAATCTCGTCGCCCAGCAAGATAACATCAACCAGCCCATCAGCATTAAGTCGGGCGGCTGCTCGCAATACTCGCTCATCATCGCTCTCCGGGAAAAGTACTCGTGGTTTTGTGCCGAGTTTAACTCGTCTTACCACACTCTGAAGTATTTCATTATCTCTTACACCCATTTCTCAATTTTTATTGGTCTACCTTCTTGAGAGGATTTGTATGCGGATTCCACGGCAATGCACGCCCGGAGTCCGTCCTTTGTGCTGCAATGAATTTTTTCTCTTCCCTGCAGAACACGAATAAAATTCGCTGTGGGACAACTATCTACTGGAAGGTCTACCACCTGCACCTCTTTTTGTCCATTGAGCTGATAAAAGATGGTGTAATCGTCCACATAAACTGAGCCCTTTGTGCCGTGAACATAAATCTGATGACCGGTAAAGGTCTTGGCAGCACCCATTACTGTACAGGAACATAATGCATCGTTCTCAAACCGAATCCCCAGCATAGTATCACAGTCAGTTGCAAATCCTCTATTTTCCATCATAGCAAAGACCTCAACGGGACGAAGCTCCGTAAGCCAGCAGACCGCATCCAGCATATTTGACCCCCCATCAATGAACATACCACCACCAGCGAGTTTTGGGTCGCCACGAAAGTTCGGCTCACCACCTACTTCAAAGAACGCTTTTTGAGAAAATGATTCCGGTGGTTCGCCACGCGCAAGACACCATTCAATATCCGCAAGCCAGCGAACAGTGATGTACTGGATTGTACCCAGTTGTTGTTCTTCAATCATCTTTTTTGCGTAGCAGAAGTTCGCCCAGTAATGCCGATTATATCCAATGACCACCGGGATATTATTCCGCTGTGCATACTCGTGAATCTCAAATGCTTCAGTTGATTTTATGGTCATTGGTTTCTCCAGCAGGACCGGGATTCCTTTCTTTAGACACGCCATCGTATGCTCATAGTGAAGGTAATTGGGGCTGGCGATAATCACCCCATCAAGTTTCTCTTTCTCAAGCATTTTTCTGTAATCGGTATATCCCCGAGGAACGTTATACGCTTTACAGAATTTCTCCAGACGCTCTGGATGTTTTCGGCAGGCACTTACCACCTTTACAGTGTGAAACCTCCGAAGCGCCGGGATATGAGCAGCTGCTACATACATACCCGCTCCTATTATACCGATTCGCAACTGCTTATTTTTCTGCGACTTCTTAGACTTTTTTGCTACCATTTTTCTATTCTCTCCTAAGAAAATTTAAACTGAAACATCCTACATTCACTCATCGCAATATTAAAGTATTTTCTACATCACAATTTCTCATAAGACGCCATCAGTGAAGGTAATCAATGAGCAGGATTTTCTCATAGGAGACCACCCCTGAAGGTATTTCCTGCTATTGGTTACTTATTTTTCTGTTGGAGCCACAAAGCAATGTCTTTGGCGAAATAAGTGAGAATCAGGTCAGCGCCAGCACGTCGTATAGCAGTCAGGACTTCCCAGCGAACCGCTTCTTCGTCAAGCCAGCCAAGCTGTGCAGCTGCCTTTATCATCGCATATTCTCCACTCACATTGAACGCCGCCACTGGCAGGGAACAGAACTGTTTTATCCGACTAATCACGTCCAGATACGCCAGTGCAGGTTTGACCATCACAATGTCTGCGCCTTCATCAATATCCAGCTCTACTTCAAGCTCCGCTTCTCTGACATTGGCAGGGTTCATCTGGTGTGAGCGTCTGTCGCCAAACGCTGGCACTGATTGGGCTGCGTCCCTGAACGGACCGTAAAACGCTGAGGCATATTTAGCAGAATATGCCATTATGGGAATATGATGGAAATTATGTGCGTCCAGCTCCTCGCGAATGCGTTTGACCCTACCGTCCATCATATCAGAAGGGGCAACCATATCTGCGCCAGATTCCGCGTGAGAAAGTGCGGTCTTTGCCAGCAACTCCAGTGTCTCATCGTTCAGAATCTCGCCATCTTTCACTATACCACAATGTCCAGTACTCGTATATTCGCAAAGACAAACGTCGGTGATGACAAGTATATCTT
>JAGHBZ010000421.1 GCA_021160705.1 Candidatus Sumerlaeota bacterium | reverse complement strand
GAAAAAGAGGCACAGCGCGCCGGGATAAACTACGTTAGAGTTATCCTCCAGTATCCAGACCGAGCAGACTATTACCCGGGCAAACAGAGAATGTGGCTTAAGCTCCTTGCTGAGCGAGAGAGTCATCGCCTTATCGGGGCACAGATAGTTGGTCCTGCTGGTGTGGATAAACGTCTTGATGTTACGGCGACCGCCTTGAGCGGAGGGATGAAAATTGAAGATATAATAAACCTTGACCTGGGTTATTCCCCGCCATATTCCTCAGCCCTTGATGCCCTGAACGTCGCCGGGCAGGTGCTTGAGAATCTTATTTCTGCTGAGACCACAACACTCTCGGTGATGGAGGTAAATGCATTGCGCCTGTCAGAGCCAGAAAATATCATTCTCGTGGACATTCGCCAGCCAGTTGAGACAGCACGCACTGGTATTATCCCGGGTGCCATACATATTCCGCTGAATGAATTAAAAGAACGTGCCCCGAAAGAACTCTCTCCAGATAAGCGGGTGATTGTCTACGACAATAATGGTTCGCAAACACTCCGGGCCTGCCGAATTCTCAAGCAGGCTGGATTTCAGCAATGTGCTGGAATGGACGGAGGAATTGCGCTATGGGCGTATGAACTACGCTGAGCCCGGGATTGGGTATCATCAGGATTCTCGCAATCAGAAATGTGAGAAATCATTCATTTTTTCATAACTATATGTCTTCTCCATTATCCGACAAATACACAAAGACACCCTGACTTTGTCATATATATCATTTTGCAGAATGAGTTTTTCATCAGTGCGGTAATGTCCATATTCCCGGTCGCAATCGTATCGTAATAAATGATTTGACTTAAGTTGCAGTGAACAGGAGAATTTTTATACTTTGTACTTTATACTTTGTGTTCATTGAATCTGGAAAATCTTTATAGATATAGGGAACAGGAGAGGGAATGTACATACCGACAAAAGTATTTTTAACCAAGGGGCTTGGAGTATCTAAAGACAAATTAGCGAGTTTTGAGATGGCGTTGCGAAACGCCCGAATATCTCAGTTCAATCTGGTGAGTGTATCAAGTATACTGCCGCCGCATTGCAAATTGATTCCCCGAAGTAAAGGGATAAAATTGTTAAAGCCGGGACAGATTGTTCATTGTGTTATGAGCAAGACGTCTACCTCGGAGCCATATCGGCGGATAGCGGCGAGTGTGGGGCTGGCGATTCCACGTGACCCGAATAAATACGGCTATATCTCTGAATACCATAGTTTTGGCAAAAATGCACAACAGGCAGGCGATTACGCAGAAGACGCTGCTGCGTATATGCTGGCGACAATACTTGGCGTGCCATTTGACCCGGATGAGTCCTGGGATGAACGCAAAGAAATCTGGAAAATCTCTGATGAAATTGTTCATACTGATAGTGTGACCCAGACCGCTTTAGGTGACGTCAAAGGTAGATGGACAACGGTAGTTGCAGCGGCGGTACTTGTGCCATAAACCAGGTACGGATAAGCAATAATGGAAGAGACAAATATAATATCTCCGACAAATTTCCTGGGATTACCTGAGAAGTTTAGCCGGCGTGATAAGGCACGGTTCTTAATACTTCCGGTGCCTTACGACCAGACGGTATCCTATGTGCCTGGAGCGAGGTTTGCTCCCCGTGCAATTATAGAGGCGTCCTCGCAAATTGAGCTCTACGACGAAGAGATGAACTCCGAACCCTATCTGGCGGGGATTCACACTCTCCCGGCGATTGAACCAATAGTAAGCGAGTTCACAGAGATGGTTAAAAAAATTGAGTCCGTCTGCGAGCCCATAGTGGGAGAGAACAAGTTTATTATCCTCCTTGGCGGCGAACATACCATATCACTCGGGCTGATAAATACACTCCTGAAACAGCAAAAAAAGAGGGCGGAAAAATTTGCGGTATTGCAGTTTGATGCGCACGCTGATTTGCGTTCTTCGTATCAGGGGTCTAAGTATAGTCACGCCTGTGTAGCTCGCCGAATCCTTGATATGAAGCTCCCGGTGGTTCAGGTAGGTGTGAGGTCACTGAGCAGGCAGGAGCGCGAGTTCGCTATGAAAAATAAATTGCTTGAGCAGGTCTCAATGTGGCAGGTGAACACCAACTCTATGGAAAAAGTTATTACGCATATTCTATCATTACTGCCTCCGAAGATATATTTAAGCATAGATGTAGATGTATTGGACCCCTCAATAATGCCAGCGGTAGGAACACCTGAGCCTGGTGGTCTGGGTTGGTATCAGTTGCTACGAATTTTGCGCGCTATTATATTGTCACGCGAAATCATCGGATGCGATATAACAGAGCTGAATCCCTTGCCGGGCTACGTTGCCCCGAACGTGCTGGTGGCACGTCTGGTCTACAAAATCATCGCATACATCCAGCACGCCAGAGAATAAGACTCCTACTCATATTTCTTCAAAAACTACAAATTCACTCTTCTAAGGAAAGGGATTGTATGTGGTGAAGGAATTCGTCTGGCACAGGATAGCCAAGACGCAGTGCGGATTTAGTTTCGCGGATTGCCAACTCCACGTTTGGTGGTTTCTGGGAAGCGTAACAGCGAGCGAGATTATAATGAGCGGCAGCATAGCCCGGGGCGTATTGTAAGATGCGCTGGAGTTCAGCGATGGCTTTATTGAGTTCGCCTTTCTTTGCGTAAAGCACTGCGAGGTTGTTACGAGTCTTTATGTCCCGTGGATTAATCTGTACCGCGGTGCGTAGCATACGTTCAGCATCATTGAACTTTTTCTGTCGTAGGTAGACCAGACCAAGTCCCTTAAGTGCAGCTGGTGAACGAGGATGGTGGCGAAGTGTCTCAGTCCAGAGAGTGGCATCATCACGCCAGACCGTATTACGTTTTATGTCCCGAACTGCATATAGCAGTAACATCACCAGAAAAAGAGATATTACTACTTTACGAAGCCCCCTCCCTGCACTGGATAGCGCGTTGCACTCCAGCAGTATCCCGATTAACCCGGATACAATCATTGCAATACCAACCAATGGCAGATAAAGATACCGGTCAGCCACAGGATTAGCCAGAGGATAGATATTGCTGACCGGGATAATGAAGCAGAGAAACCATAATAAGCCAATGGTAAGGAGGAATTGTTTCTTTTTCCAGACATACCATAGACCCAGAAGATAAAGGATACCTACCAGCCATCCTCCAATAATAAGCGGATGCAGGACTGTCTTTATCGGAATAAAGGTATAATCTGCACTCAAATTAAGCGGGTAAAGGATTAGAAACAGATAATGCGCAAAGAATCTCGGGAAATTTAGTAATGCCCGGGTAGGTGAGTCGCCAAAGTAGGGGACTAAATATTTATGAGGAGGCGTGGCAATGAAAAAGCGCAGGACTAAATAGAAGAGCAGGATGATGAAGAAGGGGAGGGTGGTCAGTTTGTCGGTTAGTCGGTTTTGTCCGTTAAGTCCGTTTGGTCCGTTTTGCCCGTTGGGTCCGTTGAGTCCGTTATGTCCGGTGTGGCGGTGGGAATGATGAAATGTGTGCTCAAGGAGAAGGAGCATAAAAGGGAATGTGATAGCTGACTCTTTGGAGAGAAGTGCAAGCAAGAAGATAATCCAGGAAATTGGATAAATAAAAGGTTTTTTAGTCGTTGCAGTAAGTGCGCTGAGATATAACATCAATGAAAGTAGAACAAAACAGGTAGAGAGGAGGTCTTCACGGTAAGAAATCAAGTTTACGGGTTCAGTGACGACTGGATGGAGTAGAAAAAATAAAGCTCCAGATAATGAGATAAGATTTTTCGCCTGCGGTGATGGGGGGCGAAAAATCTGGATTAATACCCTGAGTATGTAAAACACCAACACAGCATTTATAAGATGGATAAGCACATTCACCAGATGATAGCCTTCCGGGACGCCGTCAAAAAGGGCATAGTCAAAAAAATAAGTGAAGGTAACCACCGGGCGATAGGAGAGTTCAGGGGTGTAGCGAAAATAAGAGCGAGAAAACAGGATGGGTATATTCCGAAACGTGGTTATTAGTTGGCTATTTTCAACGACTTCGCAGTCGTCGTAGACAAATCCGTTAAGTGTAGTGTTTCCAAATACCAGCAGTCCCAGGAGAACAATTATTACAATTGCCCATAGCGGTGATTCTGCTGAAGAAGATAGACGAAAAGGAGCTCTCGCCACATCGGGTGACGTTGAAGATTTCTTATTCTCATCAGGCATAAGCGACACATACCGTACGTTGCGAAATGTTAGGTATTAATCATTCATCAGTTTAGCGACATAAGTAGGCAACAGAAAAGCGCCACGTTGAATATCAGGGTTGTAGTATTTGCAGTTCAACTCAAGGCGCAGGTAACGATTCTTATCAAAATGTTTTAATGGATGATATTGCCTGGAACAAAACGCCAGACAATAATACCCATCAGTGTATGTGGGGATATGAGCCATATAGGGGAGTGCAACGGGAAAGATGTCACGCAATTTTTTAAACGTCCGCTTGACGTGCGTGGCATTATAAAACGGAGTGCCAATCTGAGCTGTCATAATACCATCAGGTCTAAGCGCTTGATAAATGCGGCGATAGAACTCTTTGCAGAACAGCACTTTGCCCGGACCAAAGGGGTCTGTTGAATCAACGATGATGACGTCATATTCACTCCGCCGATTTTTCACAAACTTGAACCCATCGGTTATATGCACGTTCACTTTGGGATTGTCGTAAGCACAGGCGACTTTTGGGAAAAACCGACGAGCAATAGAAATCACCTCCTCATCTATTTCTGCCTGGTCGATTCGCTCAACATAAGGATGTTTGCAAATTTCACGTATAACACCCCCATCACCGCCACCAATAACCAGAACAGTTCTGGGGTTTTTATGTGTCAGCAGGGGCAGGTGGGTCATCATTTCATGATAGACGTGTTCGTCTCTATCAGTAATCATAATGAGGTTGTCCAGAAGTAATATTTTTCCAAATTCCGGTGTGTCAATGACGTCAATCTTCTGGTACTTTGTCCTGCCATCATAAAGATGCTCTTTAATCCTGATGGTGATGCCTACGTGTGGTGTATGAAATTCAGTAAACCATCCTTTCATTCTTCTGTTCTCCTGATATGAAAAGTTGTGTTAGATTATAATGAGGGGTCGGGGTAATGGAAAGCATTTTTATTACATTTAGCAAGCTGAATGAGACATTTTTTAATGCAGAGAGATAGCAGGACAATAATTATTATTTTTGTCTCATCTCAGCCCTACCAGTATCTCAACATAAAAAAACAAATATTTTAAGCAATCCAGAACATTCTTTTTCAGATAAAAACCTATTCATCTGATTTCGTTGACCCATTCATACACGCTGGGTGTAATAATGGTCTCGGAAGTGATGAGAAGTGGTTTTTTGTTCTGCACAGCAAATTTAATGTCCTGCACAGTGAGGCTTTTTAGTGGCAGAAGTTCAGGGGTGCGGAGATGGTTCTCTTCAATTTTTTTCACTTTATCAATCCGCCTCTGATACCTCCCGCCAAGAAAAGGCGTATAAAGCCAGATTTTGAGGATTTCTTTTGCCATTTCCGGACCGATGATTTTCCCGCCGAGACAGAGCACGTTGGTATTTGAGTGTTCGCGTGCGAGTCGTGCACTGACGGTATCATTGCACACCGCTGCGTAGACACCAAAAAGCATATTAGCCAGAGCAGCGGAAGGATAACCTGCACCATCAACCAGCACTGCTCGGTCGCATTCGCCCCGGGATACTGCCAGAGCCGCGGGATAGATATAATCAGGGTAATCTACACTTTGAGTAGTGTTAGTGCCAAAGTCCCGCACAATATGACGCTCATCCACCAGAACGCTTTTGAGCAATTCCTTAATCTCATATCCAGCATGGTCACTGGCTATCGCAATCTTCATCGTGTTCCTCCGTCTCTGACAGGTCGGTCTCCTGGGTCTCAGCAGTTGCCATTGCCTCCTGAATGATTTCTCTGGCATCGTCTGCAACGGATTCCAGTACCACTATTCTGACCTTTGCGAGTCCATCAACTGTAAACGGGAATATTGCGGAGGGCACTTCTCCGACAAGTGCACAGATTATCCCATTTGTCTCGAGTATTTGCCGAAATATCTCTGCCTGCAAAGGTGTATCAGCCACGTGTACGGTCACTGTCTTTTCCTGAAAGAGCGACTTTGTGGCATCAAGGGCTTCGGAGGTTACTAATTTAACAGCACAATGTTCGCACCACCTTACATCTTTGGGATACGTGCGACCACATTTCGGACAAAACAATTGTTCCTCATTCATAATCTTTTCCTTTCATACTTATGGATAATTATTCTCACGCGGGTGAGAACATTTACGGTAATGATATTGCTGAGTATTAATATTACTGAATAAATCGGGCAACTGCTGAGTATGTCTGCCCACCTGCCCGAAAAATATTACCATTACTAATTGTTCCATTGCTGGGGTCGTAAACTATAGCCAGGAATTCTCCTGGTGATGAGCCAGCATTAAAGAAACGTTCCCGAATGTCAAATTCTGGTTCCGATGGTCTGAACCCGAACGTCCGATTAGGACCCCGACTTGCAAGCCACCACCAGACGCCTTTTGTGGGTTCACCTCCAGAGGTTGCCGGGTCAACACTATACGCCCCACCACCTTGTTCAATAATCTTATTCTCTATATTCATCAGCTCATAAGTCAACCTTGATTTTTGTGGTGCAACCCCCGGTGGCTTAAAAGGGTCACGGATTATGCCATTGGTGATATATCCAATCGGTGTTGTGAGTACATCAAGCCCATAGCGGGGTGCGGTCTTATAGCCGGGCGGATATGCGTTATTGTCCACATAATAGGACTCAATGGCAGTAGCTGTAGAACGCATATCAGCTTTGACGCGTGCAACTTTACTGCGTGTCTGTGCCTCTAAAAAATTCGGCAACGCTACCGCTGATAGAATTGCTATGATAGCCACAACAATAAGCAACTCAATTAACGTGAAACTCACGAGTGTATATTTTTTTCGGCAAAACATTTATAAGGCATAGAATTTTTCACCGCTTCTTCATCGGTACCAATTTTTTCTATATCAATAATCTGGGGAGTCGTCTTCCCATAAATTGTTGTTATATCATATAGGAGAGGTTTTCGCACAACAATAAGAACATTATTTGAAGAGCTCACGATTTTATCAATTTCATTGCGGAGTCCTTTCCCGTCTTTTTCGAGGAGTCCAAATTCGTCAATGACAACCAGGTCCGGGTGCTCTTTATGAGCCTGAAGAAGTGCTTGTTGTGCGAAACGCATTCCTTTGCTGAGAATTACCCATTGCCCGCAAATAATGTCGTCGTCATTTTCTTTTTTTTGCGAACGACGTGCAAACACCTCTGTCGCGCCTGTAAGAAGTGACTCACAGAGGTAGCCTATCTTTACGTTGTTTTCAAATATCGCATTGTTAATGATACCACCAATAGTTATACTGGTATTCTCTTTTAATAGGGAGACCAGTGCTTTTGCCCAGCGACTTTTACCGCTATTCACTGAACCTGTTAAAATCCAGAGCATAGAAACCAATCGTTATTTATATATCTTGATTTTTGCTAAGCCAACAAAAGGTCTGCAGATTTCAAGAAAATCTGTTTTTTTTTGTGTCCATAGGAGAACGGGTATGGTTTTATCGATAAACCAAAAAAAGTCCATAAAGACACAAAATTATCAGGGAAGAGGTATAAGCCCAGATGAGCCATCTTTTTTCGGTATAGACTTTAGCACCAATCTGAGCGATGAGCTGTCCAAGAGCGAACCCGGCAGGCACAGTAACGGAGGATATTATCACTGCCACCGGTGCACCCCAGAGTGCCAGCGGGAATCTTGTTCCGGGCAGGACACAGGCTGGAATCCCGGTAAACAATCCAACAGCAGGAAACATATTTGCGGCAACCAGTGCTGACATACCGCCCAGAACCGCTGTTCCCCAGGGTTTGCCCAGAAGTCGTGGATTGATTACCGTTAGCACTATAATAAATGCCAGGGTCTCAGTGTAGAAAGCATAGATGGGATTAATGATTGCACCACTGAGCACAGGTAATCCAATAAGCAGAGCTGAATAAAGCTTAAAGAGCATTGCTATAAAAGGTAGAACCAGAATCAGCCATTTCTTTTTAGAGTAAGAATATGTGGTTGCCAGAAAGAACATCATAGTTCCAAGTAGAATGGAGCCGGAAAGAAGTCGGGCACAACTGCCCCGAAGTGCAACACCAGCACCTGCCTCCACGACTCCCCACACACTCCCTACAACGAGCACTATCCAGATATTTCCATAACGAGTTCTTTTCATTTTTTTACACTCCTTTACTATGTAATAAGTCTTACTATGGATATTCAGACTCATCGTTGCGAGAAGCGGCGAATCATAGCAGGAACTATCTCGTGAAGGTCACCGACAATGCCATAAGTAGCAACTTTGAAAATAGGTGCGTTGGGGTCTTTGTTAATTGCCACAATCACGTCAGAGGACTGCATTCCCACGAGGTGCTGTACTGCACCAGAAATACCCACCGCAATATAGAGTTTAGGACAGACGGTTCTACCGGTTTGACCGACCTGATGTGAATACGGAATCCAGCCAGCATCCACTGCTGCTCTGGATGCCCCGACTGCACCACCAAGTACCTCCGCGAGCTGGCGTATCTGAGCAAAATAAGAAGGGTCACCAAGGCCTCTACCGCCTGAGACAATTATGTCCGCTTCTGCAAGGTTAACGGTGGACTCAAGGTCATCCACAGATTCCACAAAGATTGTCCGACAGGGCAGTCGTTCCTGAGCAGGAAAACTCTCTTTTATAATTTCGCCACGTTTGGTCTGCTGGCGTGGCATTGGACGCATTACTTTTGGACGCACAGTTGCCATCTGTGGTCGATGATAATACGTGGCAATAGTGGCAAAGATATTACCCCCGAACGCTGGTCTGGTCTGGAGCAGATGTTTGCCTGTTTCGTCAATATCAAATCCTGTGCAGTCAGCTGTGAGACCGGTCTGCAATTTTATAGCCACCTGTGGAATAAAAGAGCGTCCTATATTGGTTGCGCCAGTCAAAATAATTGCGGGTTTATATTTTCTTGCGAGATACGCCAACGACTCAGAATACGGGTCATCCTGAAACACGGCTAATGCCGGGTCATCCACGTAGTAGACCTTATCAACTTTATAATAAAGCAATTCTTCAGCGAGTTCATCAACCTTATGCCCGACCAGGACGGCTGATAACTCCTGAGAAAGCAAATCAGCGAGTCGTCTACCTTCGCCGATGAGTTCAAAGGTAACTTTCTGGAGTTTACCTCTACGTTGTTCAGCAAAAATCCACACTCCCTGATACTGAGAAATATCTACCCGTGAAGGCAGGATAGCTTCTTCTGCCTCCTCTTTAATGATAGCCCCCACAGGACATACCTCAACGCAGGCACTACAAAACGTGCAGGCTTCGTTGATGACAGCTTTGCCTTCCTGCATTTCAATGGCGCCAAATGGACACGACGCCACACAGACTTCACAACCAGTACATTTATCAATATCTACATAAATCCTCATAACACGACTCCTGACTCCTTGAGTTTCTGATACAATGTCTCAACGATTTCATCCGGTGAATCACCATCAAGTATCTCACCCTGACGCCGAATCTCTGGCGTAAAAATATGTATCACTCTGGTCGGAGAACCATCCAGTCCTATTTGTGAAGTATCGGCACCTATGTCATCAGGTTTCCAGACCTTTGGTTCATACTTTTTAGCTCGCAATTTACCTCGTATAGAAGGGACACGCGGTTCGTTAATCTCTTTTACCACAGTGATAAGCGCAGGCAACGGCAACTCAATCACATCATAGCCGGATTCCATCATTCGTTGAACCCGTATACGGCGTTTATCAAGGTCAATCGTCTCAATTTTTTTCACGAACGCCACAAATGGAATACCTAAAAATTCTGATACACCAGGACCAACCTGAGCGGTATCACCGTCAATTGCCTGTTTGCCACAGATTACAAGGTCAACGTCGCCAATGGTCTTGATAGCGTGTGCCAGGGTATAAGAGGTTGCCCAGGTGTCAGAACCCGCAAATGCACGGTCACTTACCAGAATGGCTTCGTCAATGCCCATAGAAATGCATTCCTTAAGGGCTTCTGCTGCCTGAGGTGGACCCATTGTGATGACATACGTTGTGCCACCGAACTGTTCTTTCAGGCGCAGTGCTTCTTCCACTGCATACAAATCAAATGGGTTGACAATCGCTGGCACGCCTTCACGCATCAGCGTACCGCTAGTTGGGTCTATCTTTACTTCTGTTGTTTCAGGGACCTGTTTCACACAGACCACTATTTTCATCTTTTTCACTCCAATAGTTGGATTAATTCACTCTCATTCATTAATCTTGTGTCCAGAGAGCGTAAATTAAAACAACTTTAGTTTATCTTTATGAGGGTCTTTTGTCTACATTCACCTCTACCATATTATAAATTCTAAAAATGAATTCTTGAAAAAAAATTTATACGCAACTAAGAACGAAAACACCAGTTAGTATAAGCCTGTGGTAAGCGTTGGGGCAAGATGAAAAATGTGCTATTGTGTAAATCAGCAGGTTTAATGTGCTTATTCGCAGATTAAATCTGGAAAGTATTCCAGGTTACGTTTCTTGCTCCCGGATGGATTTACCCGGAAGGTTTTCGTTATTTAAGGAGAGAATGAGGCGTTTTTTTACTTGCCAGAGGGTAAAGAATTCTAACAATAGACTCTAATTGTTGTTTTAAACACCCTTAAAAAAGATGATGAAATGAAAATAAGCTGTGCATTGTCTCCAAAAATGATAGTTCAGCAAGGACTTGCCGGTCAGGTCGCTGTGATGATTGATGTATTGAGAGCATCCACAGTCATCATAACTGCACTGAGCAATGGGAGTAAATGGGTCTATCCGGTAAGAACAAGAAATCAAGCAATTCAGGCTAAGGAGCAATTTATCAGCGAGAACCCGCTCCTCGCAGGAGAACGATTGGGCGTAAAGATACCCGGATTTGACCTTGGAAATTCACCACTGGAGTTTGTCAGGGAAAAAGTTAACAATCGTGGCATCATTATGACGACCACTAATGGAACCGCTGCAATTGTTCAGCTGCGCAAAGCACGACGAGTAGTTGTCGGCTCATTTATAAACGTGTCGGCAGTGGTTGAGCTGGTGAAAAACACGGAAGACCTGCTCCTGGTCTGTGCGGGTACAAAACAAAAAGTTGCCCTTGAAGATACAGCCTGTGCCGGCGCAATTATTGACCGACTACTTTCTCTGGGAAAATCACCTATATTAACAGACTCAGCCACAATTGCCCGTCTCGTATATTTGCATTATAAAGACAATTTGCTGGCTATGATGAGAGAAGTGAGCGAGCATGGACGTCGCCTGATTCAGCTCGGGTTCGAGAAGGACATAGAATATGCGGCTCGGGTAGATAGCACCACAGTTATCCCGGTGGTGGAGACCCCGGGATATCTCCTGAAAAAGTTTAAGCGTCATTGAGAGTAGCGAAGTATGCGGGAACGCAACTTAATGACATAAGGTGTATATGACAGAATGCCACCTTCTCATTTAGATAAAACAACTCCTACCGATGTAGGGGACGCAGATTCAATGCCACAACCTCTACGCATAAGCCTCAAAATAGGATACCTTTCTCTTATAATCTTGATTAGTCTTGTCTTATTCAAGCCAGGTTTTGGAGTTTGCGTAGATGATACTGGAGACGAAATTTCCGAAGACGAATTTTTAGATTTTATTCTCCAGGCACCATCCCGACTTGACTCACTCCCACAGAAGATTACAAAGACTGTGCAGGGAATTACGTTCACTTCTGATTATGACAACGGCAGTCTGGAAGACGTTACCTCCGGTGGGCTCAATGTGTTTGATTGCACAATTTATGAGGAACCTGGTGCACTTGGGTCCAGAAAATATTGGTTTAGATTTAAAATGATGGGCGTTGCTGGTCGAACGATTACGCTCAACATCGAGCATACACAAAATCTACGTCCCGTAATCAGTCTGGATGG
>JAGHBZ010000169.1 GCA_021160705.1 Candidatus Sumerlaeota bacterium | reverse complement strand
AGATTATGTTTCCCAATCGTGATGACGTCATTATGCATAATTTCGGTTTTTGTAATTCGCACCCCATTCACAAATGTACCATTAGCACTGTTCAAGTCGGTGAGTATATATTTGCCTTCCACTCGTCGGATGCGAGCATGATTACGACTGACAGCAAGATTCTCTATAACAATATCATTATCACGTGCCCTGCCAATGTTGAGAATGTCTTTATCAAAGAAATATTTGTGAACCACATTATCGCCAAGTTTGACTATAATTTCAGTCATATTGCACCTCATTGTATAATAATTTATTTCCTTTATTTTTATATCCAGAGTATAGTTGATGTCAAACAATTTATGCAAAATTCTTTACTAAAATAGTATCAGTACCAATGAAGTAAAATCCAGTCGTGCTATATAAGTTCAAAGCAGGCTAGTTAGTAATACTTGTTCGCAGTTCTACCTGCTCGAAATCGTCATCCCGGCGCAATCGAAGGAGTGTCTCGTTTAATAGCCAGCGTCCTACGCCCCTTCCCTGGAAATCTGGATGGACTGCAATAAAATCCAGAATTGCTATCTTACGCTGCATAAGTTGATTAAATTCCTGATTGACGAGTACCGTCGCAAAACCTACTGCACGTTCTCTCCTGGTTGCTACCAACACTTTACAAGCCAGTTCGCGAGAGCATTTCTCAATCCATTGTGCAAAGAGCTCCTGAGTCTTATCAAAGCTCAATGAAATATCAGCGAAAAAATGATTATACATATGGGCAGAGCGGGCAATTTCTTTTAATTGCTCTACATAAGACTCTACACGCTCAACAATCTTAAAGCTCTTATCAGGTACACGAGGCAAGCAAAGGTGTGCAGTCTCAAGATTAAGGTACATTTTTAACGAAGAATCCACGAACCGAAACCCTCGTGCTTCTAATAACCCTACATTCTCCCATTCATTTACATCTACCCGAAGTTCAATGTGTTTATAGCCTTTTGATTGCGTCTTCATAAGTACATACTTAATGAATTGCTCTTTTAGCTCTCTTGTGCCACGATAAAGTAAGAAAGAAGCCAGCTTGCACATTTTAAGACCAAAGACTTCGCTATGCCAGGGACGTGGCTGTAAAATCGTAAGACCAATAATACCACTCTTTTTATCAATCGCTAAAAAAGAGTCGTTCTGTTTCGCTAATCTCATTATACGGCGACAATGATAATCACTTACTTTATCTTTATCCAGAGCCTGAGCACGACGCTGGAGTTCTTTATACGGATACTCCAGAAGATAATGTAGAATCTGTTCTCTATCTCCGGGTTTTATTCTCCTTATTTGCATATCTTCGGATTCTCAAATAAGCATTTGTGGCTCAAACGTCTTGATATATTCTTCCAACAAATATCTGTCGGTCATTCCTGAAATATAATCACAAATAACACGTTTCTTACTTTCATACTTAAGACGTTCCTGATATTTCCTTGGGAGCTGTTCAGGTACATCCAAGTACGACAAAAAGAGACGCTCTACAAATTTCTCTGCTTTGGTAACCATCTTAATTGTATGGGGGTGGCGATACACGTTTGCCATAAGAAAATCTTTTAACTGGCGATTTTTTTCGGTCATTTCCGGGCTAAATTGGGCAATCTTTTTCCCCAGATTTCTGACGTCCGCAACCGAGCGGATATTATATTTTTCAATATTGGCTTGTGTCTGCTGAAGTGCATCAGTGACCTGCAGGTGAATCACTGTACTTATTGCACGATATTTCACGAATTTATCTCGAGCAGAGTGTTTCATAGAAGAACGTGCTTGCTGGAATATCTCCCAGCACCAGGGCACACTCTTTAAATCCTCTTCCTCAATGAGTCCCATTTTAAGAGCATCGTCAAGGTCATGGTTGTTATAGGCAATCTCATCTGCCAGGTCCACAATCTGAGCTTCTAATGTTGGGGCTTTGTGTGGTTCAAATCGTTCCTCAATCCTGGGTGTATCATACTCTGTGGCGTGCTTAATTATGCCTTCTCTAACCTCCCAGGTCAGATTTAAGCCCGGAATGTCTGGATACCGTTCTTCAAGCAGTTCTACAACTCGAAGTCCTTGCTCATTATGCTCAAACCCACCTTCATCTGCCATTAGGCGGCGGAGTGCTCGTTCGCCTGAATGCCCAAACGGGGTATGTCCAATATCATGTGCGAGTGCGATTGCCTCAGTGAGGTCAACGTTTAGGCGGAGGTTTCGTGCAAGGGATTGGGCTATCTGAACCACCTCCATAGTATGCGTTAATCTTGTGCGGAAGTAATCCCCTTCGTGAATTACAAACACCTGCGTCTTATACTCAAGTTTCCTGAAAGCAGTAGAGTGAATTATGCGGTCTCTATCCCGCTGAAATTCTGTGCGGAACTCATCTGGACTGATTGGATATTGGCGTCCACGCGACTGCGAACTCAACATTGCATAAGGCGCCAGAGTCTCCGCCTCCAGCTTCTCCAGGTCTTCTTTTACCAATACTTTTCCGTGCATCGTTCTT
>JAGHBZ010000364.1 GCA_021160705.1 Candidatus Sumerlaeota bacterium | reverse complement strand
TGTATATTGATATGGCACGTGCCTGCAAGCGACTCGGCAAAGAACGTCTGGCGAACATTTACGTCAAACGCGCCATTGACCTTAACCCAAAACTTAAAGACAAAATCATTTCTTCGGACTGATACTCTCTCTACCCGGTTGCCTCACGCCACTCCACACAACTGATTCCGAGAGTTTTGCATTTTTTTGGTATTATAGGGATTTGCGAGATAACTCGATTTGTACTTTCAACTGCTCTGCTTTTTTTACATCTATCACCTTTTTTGTTATCGGGTAACCCTGACACTGTGCAGTGATGGTATGATGTCCGGGTTCAATATATTTGATAAGGAATTTGCCATCAGATTCGGTCTGCGTGAGTAGTGTATCGTCAAGCCAGACCAGTGTGTTATGCAGAGGCATCCTGGTCTTGCTATCCACGACTCCTCCTTCAATGGATGCCATAGTTCGGTCGTCAAGACCAAAGTATTGTATCAGCCCATAAAGAATAGCAAGTGCTTCCTTACGGCATCCCGCAGTGGTAGAAAGCCGAACCTCTACCCCTGGAGCGTCAAACATCTGAGGGCAAACATATACCGCAGTATAGCGTTGCGCAGCGTGCATAACTTCCCAGCTTGACCAGTTGTGGATTTCGCCGGGGAGTGGTTCCCGGCTGGTGATGTCGCCAAGCCCAGCACCGGTGCCGAGCAGCTGTCGCAGGTGAAATATAAGACTCTTTGCCACCGGGCGACCACTGCTCCAGCGGTGTCCAATACGTGTGACGTTCATTCCGGGTTTTTCGCCGAGTCCGGGTTCAGGTAGTCTATGCCCAATGGTGAGGAATACATCAGGATTTCGTTCAAGCCCAAACCGCACACGCGAGACGTTGTCCATACTTACATCCATTGTTCGCGTAAGGGACACGTCAGCACCAGCCTGACGAAGATAATCAGCCAAGTAAAAAGCTGTGTTAAGGTTAGCATCAGCGGCACGTAGTCCTGTGTTGCCGATAGGACCGGGGTCATCGCCACCTCCCTCAGGGTCAACTACAATCACCTTACCGTGCAGTACACCACGAAACATTGGCTCAAGAAGTATTTCGTAAATCTGCTGGTCCAGGGTGGGTGCGTCTGAAGGCGTGGGAATTTTCTTCTCAGGGTTGGTCGTACCAGCTTTTTTCCAGGGATTTATCACGAGTGTTCGGGTCCAATATCCTCTGGCGCTCACAGTCAAATAAGCAAGCCGTATAGAAGGCTTAAAGTACACTGTTACAAGTCCTTTATCGTCAGCTATATAGTAGTGCCTCTCAGCCTCAGGACTGAATATCTCGGCAGAGGTAAGAGGCACGGGTTTCATCTCAGACTTTTTCTTGCCGAGAATCCTGAGTAGCGTCCCATTGCTGAGATGAGCACCAGATGCCCACCCGTGGCTCAGATTCATATCAATGCGTTTTACCCGTGAGGTGTGACCTGCAAGGTTACGTGCTGAGAGCACCAGCTCCTCCTCTGAACTCCGGGAGTCAGGAATGTAAAAATACAACTGAGATTTCTCCACATCATAATAGACGTGAGATAATGGTTCGCCACCAAGTTCAACCCTTATCCGCTGAGGGTCAATAATAGCAGAGCCATCAGGCTGTTTGAGTATAGCTCTTAAAATGTGTTTATTACTATCCAGAAACCTCTTTTCAAGCACCACCTGTGGTCTGCCGCCAGCAAAGAATGCTTTAATTCCACGAAAGTACGCCTCAGCCTCTGCCCGGAGATATTTCTCGTCCCGCAAACGTCTTTCTTCTTCAGGGTTGGAGATATATGAGGCTTCACCAAGCACCGCTGGGTAGCTGTTCTCGCGCAATACACCGTATGCCCAGCACATATATACTTTGCTGTCAGGGAGCTTAAAAGTCGCCTGTAGTTCACGATAAATATGGCGAGCAGCGTCTTCGCTCGGACCACCCCGGTCGTGCCAGTGATAAAAGACCTCTGTACGGTTAACTGTTCTGTCGACCTGGGCATTGGCGTTGTGATGGATAGAAACGAAAAGGTCGGTATTATGTTTCTTATTAAATTCTCGCCGTTCTGCTATACTCACCGTAGAGTCATCAGTACGGGTCATAAGCACTGTTGCTCCGGCTTGTTCAAGAAGCTCTTTCAGAATCAGGGCAACACGAAGATTCACATCGCTTTCACGCAATCCGCCTACGCCCACTGCACCGGTCTGTGAACCACCATGTCCGGGGTCAAGGCAGATACGTTTTCCTGCAAGTGGCGAGACATCCTCTGTAAGGGATTGAGATGAGCCCGGGGTGGTCTGGGCATACGCTATCGCTAAAAAGAAAATACTAAGCCCGATTCCCAGGAATCCTGCTACTCCACCCCATAATAATAGTTGTCTCATTTGTTTTCTCCTTTCTATTTTCAAGATGTTTCCTCACACGGAGAAGATATTTTAGTGTATTTTATGTTGAAGTCGTTTAGCAACCGTTTCCGCCTCGCTGAATACGCGGAGAAGATTGAGTCCAGCGACTTTTTTTACCTCTGCGTGCGTGTAGCCACGTCGCAGGAGTTCTGCCAGCAGAGACGGGTAACAGGACACGTCCTCCAGTCCATCAGTCGTGCCAGTGAACCCGTCAAAGTCTGAGCCTATTCCTACGTGGTCAATGCCAGCTACCTCACGCACGTGGTCAATATGGTCAGCAACATCACTAAGGGTAGCTCGGGGTGGAGGATGTTTACTGAGCCATAGAGCCATTTCTTCTTCTACCCGTGCCTGGTCGTTGGGAAATAGCGCCGCCAATCGTCTCCTCTCTGAGTCAGCCTCAAGGAAATGGGTATACACCTTTTCTGAGACAAAATAAGGGACAAAGGGAATCATAACCACATCGCCGCGGCAGGATAGCCGTTTCAACACATCATCCGACACATTACGAGGATTGTCTGTCAGGGCACGCGTAGCAGAGTGAGAAAAAATAACAGGTGACTCACTCACGTCAAGAGCATCTTGTACGGTCTGCTCAGAACAATGAGAAAGGTCAACCATCATCCCCAATCGGTTCATTTCTGCGATGACCCTGCGACCGAATTGCGTTAGTCCATTGTGCCGGGGTTTATCAGTGGCTGAGTCTGCCCAGTCCGTGTTGTGCGAGCAGGTAAGGGTCATAT